>JAFGLB010000170.1 GCA_016928255.1 Bacteroidota bacterium | reverse complement strand
GAATACGAAGAACGGGAATCGTTCTGGACAGCTTTGTTTACATCGCAAATTCAGGAGGAAAAAGAATATGAACGATCCAATTAGAACGCTGTTTACAAGTTTAACTGACCGGATTATTGCGTACCTGCCGAGTCTTCTTGCCGGACTTCTTTTGCTTATTGTCGGCTGGTTCCTTGGCTGGTTTTTAAAACGAATAGCCGTTCGCCTTTGCATCATTATAAGGATTGAACGCCTTTTCAGGAAATTCCGGTGGGCTGAGGATTTTTCCAAAGCAGACGTCCGGCTCGCCGCGTACGAGTTTTTCGGGAATCTCATTTTTATAATAGTATTCCTGATTTTCCTAAGCAGCGCTTTGAATGTCATGTCTTTGACGACACTGTCGAATCTGCTCGACAAAGGGATCCTCTTTATACCTCATATTCTAATAGCTTTTATTATTTTCGGATTCGGCTGGCTCATTTCGTACTGGGTCAGCAGCGGAATACGCAAGGCCCTGCTGAAAGAAGAAATTCCCGGCGCTGCACTAATTGCGCGAGTCACGAAATTTGCATTGCTGCTCTTTTTCTCGGCCATGGCCCTCGTCGAAATCAATATAGCACGCGAAATAGTGATAATTGGATTCACGACAATCATTGTTACATTAGGCGCTCTTGCAGTCGTGATCACAGCTCGCGGAAATAAAAACTTCCTTAATAGAATACTTCAAACTTTTGAAGAAGAATAAGATTTAATGCTAATGCAAAAATATCTCTCCTTCATAAAAATGTTTTTTAAACATCGGGCCGTATCTTTTTTTGTTTTTTGCGCTTTATTAATACCGCAAACATTGTCATCTCAGCTGAAAGTGGATGTTCAAACAACATTGTCTCGATTATTGCAGGATGAAGACACTGATAAAGACCTCAGAATAACAGTAAATGATAATCATATACGCGGTACAGAAAACGGCAACAAGCGGTTTGACCTCATATCAACCGATCAACGCCGTTATGAAATCACAGGCACTTACTATCTTTCAAACCTGCTCCAGGAATTACAGCTGCTGCGGGAATCTGGCATCGAAACGGGCAGTATATGCATCGACAGAATTTACGAACAACCGGCAGACCGTATATCACGAAATATCAGGGAAATATTCTGGGACAGCCTGACACGCCGCATAGACGAGACAGGACTTCTTGCCATATCTGCCGATCCAAAAACTACGGCTCAGGATGGATACCGGTACCTGTATATCCCGCCTTCCGATAAACTTGCTATTGATTATTTTAAGAGCATCAGCAAAGCAAACCCACAATGGAACCTGCAAGTAATCACACTGCCGAATCGAATAAGCAGTGATTTGAAAACTCTTAACCGGCGGCCGGGAATTCTCTCACTAGCTCTATCTGAACATAATGATGGTTCAGTTTCAGGCGTTCCTTTTGTTGTACCCGGCGGACGGTTTAACGAGATGTACGGATGGGACAGCTATTTTATATTACTCGGACTTCTTCACGATGGACAGATTCAAAGGGCAGAATCAATTATTGAAAATTTCATTTATGAAATAACACATTACGGCGCTGTTTTAAATGCGAACCGCTCTTATTATCTTACACGCTCACAGCCGCCATTTTTTACTTCAATGGGACTCGCCTGTGCAAAATATATAACCGATGATTTAGAACGGCGTGCCTGGCTCCAAAAAATACTCGAGTCTGCAATAAAAGAATACCGAAACGTCTGGATGAATCCGCTTAGATGCACTCCAATCGGATTGAACAGGTATTTTGATACGGGCAGCGGGATACCGCCGGAAGTTGAACCCGGACATTATGATCCGGTTTTATCTGTGTACGCCGTAAAACGCGGTATGAATATCAAAGAATTTGAAAACGAATATCGCGAGGGCAGGATTGAAGAACCCGAGCTTGATCGTTTCTTTATACATGACAGGGCTATGCGCGAATCGGGACACGATACCAGTTACCGCCTGCTGAATCGCTGCGCAAATCTGGCAACTGTGGATCTTAATTCTCTGCTTTATAAAATCGAGACAGATATCGCAGATATAATTGAGAAAGAATTCGGTGGTTCGCTTGTTTTCTCCGATTTCAGCGAGGAAAAAAGTTCCTCTTGGTTCAATAAGGCCGATAAACGCAAAGCGCTTATGAATAAATTCCTTTGGGACGAAGAACAGGGTATGTTCTTTGATTACGATTTTATCCAAAAGAAAAAGACGTACTATATAAGTGCCACAACATTATACCCTCTCTGGGCAGGTCTGGCAACAAAAGAGCAGGCACGGCTTCTTATACAAAAGGCGCTTCCGCTTCTCGAAATGCCGGGAGGAGTTGCCGGTTCGACGGAAGAATCACGCGGACCCATCACACCCGTCCGCCCGCTGCGTCAATGGGATTATCCGTTCGGCTGGGCGCCGCACCAAATGCTTGTATGGCAGGGTCTTTTGAATTACGGATACGGCGAAGCTGCTCAACGTCTCGCATACCGTTGGCTGTTCACAATAACACTTAATGCATACCAATATAACGGGACTGTACCGGAAAAATTCGATGTTGTTAAACGATCACACGAAGTATTTGCCGAATACGGCAATATTGGAACGAAGTTTTCATACATCACCAAAGAAGGCTTCGGCTGGACAAATGCATCTTATCAAATCGGTTTAAGTATTATGAACGATACTCTTCGTTCCAGTCTTAACCAGCTCATACCGCCCGAAATGATTTTCAACAGGTAATTATTCTTTTTGCCATACAATGAATACATTTGAATAAAAACAATTTATCGATATATTTGAATTGAATTTTAAAAGGAGAAAATGTAAATGGCAGAAAAAGACCTTGTTTACCGGGGTAAATCGAAAGACGTATTTAGTATTACGGAAGGACAATATGCGGGCAAGTACCGGTTTGTTTTTACTGACCGCGCTACCGGGTATATTGAAAACGGAAAAGTAGTTTTCGACCCCGGATACGATACAGTCGTCGGAGACATTCCGGGAAAAGGCGCTGTTGCATGCAGGTTTGCAACACACTTCTTTAAACTATTAAAAGCAAAAGGCATACCTTCCCATTATATCGATACTACAAAAGATAATGAAATGATTGTGGAACCGGCCGTTCCGCTCAGCATGGCTGTAGAAGCTCCTGAATTTGCCGGATCTGCCCCGCTGACAAATCTTGAATTTACATGGAGAAATAATGCGACCGGAAGTTTTTGGCGCAGGTATCCGTTTGTAAAACCCTGCAAGAATCTTAATAAAGTAGTTGAAGCATGGACAAAGGGCGACAGCGATATTCTTATTACTCTGGAAGCATTGGAAGCTTCAGGCGCGATGAGCAAAAAAGAAATTGATCAGAGTGTTGAGCTTGTAAAGGATATCGCAGAAATCGTATCTCGGGAGTTTACATCTAAAGGCCTACATGTTATCGACGGAAAATTCGAATTAGGCAGGTTAAAATACGGAGACGGGAAGATCGTGATAATTGACGAAATTTCTCCGGATGTACTGCGTGTATGCAAGGGATATTCACCCGATAAGAACGGCAATTGCAGCATTTACAACAAATGTACGATTACTAATTATTCTGACGGCAAACGGACGATAAAGAACAGGAACCAGGTTTCAGCAGCTGATTTTATAAATATATTTCTGTGATAACTCAGAAACGAATAAGAATGATTGTCTTACTGAGAATAATCCCCCTTTCAGGTAAGATACATTCCGCTAATTGTATACTGTTTACCGTTTACTGTTTACTATTTACTATTCACAGGTACTGAATATCTTTTATCGCATCATTTTATTAAAATCATCTTTTTCGTACTCACAAATCCATTGCCCGTCTTGAGCCGGTAAAAATAGACCCCGCTGACGGCTTGCCTGCCCGCAGAATCTCTTCCATTCCATTCGACTGTGTAATTACCGGCATCCTTAAATTCGTTAACAAGCGTAACAATTTCTCTCCCCAGTATATCATATATCTTCAATACAACTTCACTTTTTACTCCTAACTTATAACTTATCACTGTCTTCGGATTGAACGGATTCGGGTAATTTTGGCAGAGTTCAAATTTCTTTACTGTGTTCTCACCTGATTTATCACCTGTTGCTGACGGAATGCGGTAAATTCTGACGGCATTTCGCTCAAGGACATCAGTTATTATACCGCCAGCCATGGATATGGCATCAGCCTGCCTGTTTGCCTGTGCGTATGCTATCTGAACAAATCCATTTCCTGCCGGGATTCCGGGTTGAATAGTCAGATGCACTTGTCCTGTCGAATACTCTATTGTACCACCAACACTTTCCCAGGAATAAAGAGGAGTAATATTCCCGGCGCCGTCATCGAAACCATATTTTAAATTTCCCTGCATATCATAAGCAGTCGGATATCCTTTACCCGTCCATCTGTCATAAAGTGAATCAAGCGTTCCGGTGGATACCGGATTCTTCACCGAACTGACAATAAAATGCCCCGGTTCTATTCCTCCTTCAGGAACTGTAAAAACAAACTCGGTCTGACCTTCAGAAGCATCGAGTTTTAAATACTTCCAGCGGTATTTCGCCAATTCGTCGTATGCGGAAGATAAACCGGTTCCTGTATTCAATTGAAAATCTATCGTTTCAGGTTCGTATACTTCGTCCCATTCGCTTTCAGGTTCCGAAATACGGGCGGCAAAAATATATGTGTCTGAACCAAATTCTCTAGCCATCACATCTACACGATTCCCCCTCGTGTTGGCATTATGTGTAACAACTGTTGACGGCGATGCCGAGAGAATCACTGGAGTTAGAGCTGTAACTGCTTCTTTAAGTTCAGCCATGGCGCTGAAATTTTCTGCAGGTGCCGGCGCGAAATGCTGAAAATATCCGATAAACTTCATTCCATGAATAAGCGAACCCCAAGCCTGTGTGCGGACATCGCCGGGAGTCGGACCTGCATCCCACTCAGTCAGATATGTTGTACCGGACATACGCTGAAATACTGTAACATTTTGCGGCTCTATGAATGTCCCTAAAGGCACTAATCCTGCCATGTCCCAGTTAAAATTATCCAGATTCTCAAGCCAGATATCTATAACTCCTCTGTTGTTATAATTCATTGAAATATGTTCCTTATATTCCAGCGGATAAGCGTCATGTGTAAAGAAATCTGCTATTAATGTTTTCCTACCGCCGAATTGCGATGCCCCCCGCATAAATGTATAAGGGTTTTCGCCTGTTCTCGGATTATAATGAGCATTCCAGTCGAATCCATAAAACTGATGTGTGCAGGGATGCTGGGGATCTTCAAGACTTGTGCGATAATTCCATCCGGCAAGCACGTGAGCAGGAACCCGCAGATACCTGCCGCCCATATTCGGTTCGTCATCCCAGCACCAGGCTAAAAGTCCGACTGAGTTTTTTCCCTGAGCAGTATAAATTATCAGGCTGTCCAGATCTGAATTACGCGGATAAGGCACCGGTTTAAATCCCCGCCACCTGCCCGGACCGATTGTCATCATATTAAGTGCATTGCCTGCACCAATATAATCCACCCATGTATCCTTTGTATGTTCTGCATAATAGCCTTCGGTATGGAGTGTATTGGCAACGCGTCTCCATAAAGGAGCGTTACTGCCGTTCAGCATATACGGGCTGATCGGGTAGAAAAGTGTTGTACCGTTTAAAATGAAAGCATTATTCTCATTTATTCCGACAGCAGGTGCGCCGTCGTATGGTTTCGAAAATTTTTCCCGGATACGGCTCACTACCGTTTCTCCGTTTTTTAATTCCGCAATAACAACATAATTCCCGGAAGATAAGGAAGCGTTTTGCAAAAGGAACTTTTGTCTTTCTCCTTCTGTTGTTCCGGTCAATTCCTGCAAAAATCCGCCGCCGATTTTTTCTACTCTTGCAGTTACCTGTGACGGATTATATCCGGCGGGAACAACGGCATATAAATATTGTGCAGTTCGCGCATGAAAAGGAGCATGCCAGAGTTCAAATCCGGCAGCCGGCGCTTCGCCTGTTACCGTTATAGCAACCGAATCGGATGCGAGAAGATTTACACGCGTCGGCGGGCTGGTGATCATATTAAAGCTTGACGCGGTAAATTTAACTTTGAATTCCCCCGGATTCATAAAATAGTGCGTTGCACAAATCCCGGTCTCAAAAGTGGTCCCGGCCGGATAACCTGCCTTCAGTGTATACCCGTCCCCGAAATCCCATTCACATTGTACGGAATCGGAAATCTGGTTACTGAAATACATGGCATCGAAGTATACCTCCTCGCCTGCTTCAACCGATGTGCCGGGTAATACATTGATATGAGTCTGCGCAGATAATATTGCAGCTGCTGTTAGACAAAATACAATCAGGAATAAAATGTTAAGAGTCTTCATTTTTTCTCCGTTATTGGTATTATTTTAACAAGATCATCTTCTTCGTACTTAGAAAACCCTTTTTAGTGCTGATCTGATAAAAATATACACCGCTTCCCACCTGCCGGCCTGCTGAATTTTTGCCGTTCCATTCAACTGCATGATCACCGGCATCCTTTACACCGCTGATCAGCGTAATAATTTCTCTCCCAAGTATATCATATATCTTTAATCCCACTTCACTTCTCACCTTTAACTTATAACTTATCACTGTTGTTGGATTAAACGGGTTGGGATAGTTTTGATATAGTTTAAAAATTTGAGGATTTTCAACGGGTCCTTCAATTATATTTACACCGCTGTTGTTGCCAATTATCACTCCTTCCGCTGCGAATATTTTGTTATCCGAATTTCTTATAGCGTATACCATGTATACTGTTCCGTGCACAGGCGTTTCGTCAGAAAAGCTTGTTCCTGTTGTTCCTGATCCGATTTCCTCCCAGTTGCGCAGGATTCGATAGCTATCTGCGCTGTCGATTGAATTCCAGTTTAACTCAATGGATGAATCTGATATGGAATAATCCAGGTCAAACACTTTTCCGGCAGGGTTTTGTAAAGTCAAAGGATGGGGATAAGGATAGGGTACGTATGAAGGTTTAAAAGTATCGCTGTAATAATCCCTCCCATCCTGAATAAAGTAAGAAGAATACTCTTCGACATCTATATCTATATCTTCTTCATTTTTAGTATTATGCCACTCGTATAATGGAACAAGATCTTGAACTCCATCGTAATCCATATCCGGCCCCCGGCCAGTCTGATCTATACAGGGATATTCAGTACACTCAGACCATCCGCAAGAGGGATTGCCCGGAATTGCACAATAATATACTATTCTTATATTTCCGTACTTGCCATTCCAGCTATTATTGAACATGACCCCGGTACCTCCTCTGAAATTGGCAGCGACCCAAATATTATTTTCCAATGTGGAAATAAAAATATTGTTGTAATATTCAAACCAGAGGACAGATCTATACCCGCCCGAATCACGGCCATGATGACCAATAATTTCATTAACGACCTTGTTATGACGAAAAATATAACGTGAACCATTATATGAATCGACGGCTCCATCAAACGGCTCTGTATTAGTAATATTGCAATCTTCCACATAAACAGCATCTGCCGTTCCTGGAGTCAGCGCCCTGTTCCATGATGCGTCCCCGTCGCCAAAAGGTGCGATTGACTGATATGAATTCAGGAAATCGCAGTGATCAATGATCCCTCTTCCGGAAACTATTAATCCTCTGCCTTGCTGCCAAGGTGTTATATCAGAACAGTCAAATTTACAATGGTCTATTCGCCAGATTTTCCCATTCAAATTAATTGCCGGCCACGTGGTGGATTGTCTAAGCACTCCTTTAAATGTAAATCCAGTAACACGAATAAATTTATCTGCAACTCCTATAATGCTTAAAAGAGTTCCGCCGTAACTGCCGGAATTTATTATGATTGTTCTGTCCTTTCCTGCTCCCTGTAATACTATTTGTTTGCTTTCAAATGTCGGATTTTCTCCCCAGGTCAGCTGCCGTCCAATGGTTACCGCACTATTCCATATCCCGGTACCTGCAGGCACCAGAACCGTATCTCCGTCATATGCTTTATCTATAGCAGCCTGCACGCTGTCCCTTTCGCACGAACCTGCGAGGATAACACCTGCCTGCAATGGTACGGATAACAGGATTAATATGAAAAGGCTTGATATAATTATCGGCAAACATTTCATTCCAATTCCTCTTTTGTCCTTCTTTCGGCTTCCAACCTCCGGTATAAATGCCGGGGTCATTTATCCTGTTAATTTACAAGCGAAAGCCGCAGCAATTACTTTAACAATACCATTTTTTTCGTGCTTACTTGTCCTTCGCCGGTCTGCAATTTATAAAAATAAATACCGCTGACAACCTGTTGACCGGTTGAGCTCGTGCCGTTCCATTCAACTTCATGATTTCCGGCATCCTTTACACTGCTGACCAGCGTAATAATTTCTCTCCCAAGAATATCATATATCTTTAATACTACTTCGCTTTTCACCTTTAACTTATAGCTTATTACCGTTGCCGGATTGAACGGATTAGGGTAATTTTGGTCTAAAGAAAAAACAGGATATGTATTACTGTTTGTTTCTGCATTCGTCGGTTTAACATACTCATTCGCTCCATAATCAGGGCCATCTCCATATAGCACAACATCGCCATTTGATTTTTTATACAGCCAGACAGGATCATTATCTGACCAATTCATAGGAGAATCAAGTGTTATACAATTATTATCACAATCAACCGTTTTTATTTGTACCGTGTTGGAGACTTCGCCTATAGCTATCCAATCGGCATGGAATTTTGCCCTGGTTAAATCAGACCCCCATGTCCCATCCTGGAAATACCTGATATCCTTGACATAAAGTGCCGTTTCATTCAGCCCGCTCCCCGCTGCCTGAGTTAGGCATGCCGCACTGTCTATTACAGGAGAATTTGCTTGCAGCGACAAATCAGGTTTCCCTGTCCATTTGCCGTTTACAAAGATTAGTGCCATTGGATCTGAAATATCCGGGTCAACAAACTTAGGATCCGGATAAGGAGTAAAAGGACTGTTCTTCCTGTCTCCTTCATTTCCCCAGTTGTTTGTTATTATATTGCAGGTTCCGCCGCCTTCAAGCCCATAAAAAAAAGCGGCATAATAAAGACTGGTAGTTGATAAATTACTTGTTTCAGACCATATATCATGAGCCAAATTGTTTTTTATTACATTATTATCAAGAGTTCCATCACAAGTATTGCCATACAGCATAAAAGCCTCTCTCATATAATCTCCCCATTGTACCAACTGAGAATCATCTTCATTAACAACATACCAAGAATCCAAATTATATCCGCAACAATAGATGGTGTTGTTATATACTCTGTTTTCATTTCCCGTGCTGCTGGTAATTGAAGAACCGATCCTGATGCCCGTTAATACGTTGCCAAAAAAATTGTTATACCTGATAATGTTTTCATCTGTATCTATTGTTAGTCCGGAACCGCTGCCTCCTCCTACCAGATGAGGACCGCCATACTGCGCTCCATAAGCAATATTATTGTCCTCAAGCAAATTAGACCCGGCAACATCCAAACCGCTGGCATCTGTCATAGACATAACTCTGTATCCGCACACACCAGTCGGCCATTTACTGCAATCTCCCTCTGTCGACCACCCTTCATTGTGTATGTAATTGTTTCTTATGACATTATATTTTGCGTTGTTTACACCAACTACATGATGACCACTGCTGTAAAAATGATTATCTTCCACGGTATTGTAATCATTGCCGCTGTTTTCTGCGTCGCCAGCGTTATCATGACCAATATTGATTATACAGCTGGCATCCCTGTCGACAAAATGGCCAAACGAATGCCATGTATTTCCATGGATCCAGTTATGTTTTGATTTCTGGTAAAGAAAAAAACCGTTGTAATCACAATTTAAATCCCTGTGTCCGGAGAAACAGCAATCTGCAATTTCGTTATAAGAAGCGTAGCGCAGCTCACCGAGTTGATTCCAATTCGTGAAATTTATTCCTCTGACTGTAATATAACTTCTTCCGTCGTTTGGCTCTCCGGTATTCCAGCCGGCGCAAAACAACATTGCTTCGGGAGCACTGCTATTAGTGCCGTCGAGGGTAACATTTTCACCATTATAGTTTTGATAGACTATTCTATTTTCAGCTGTGCCTGATTGCCCGGGATGGATGCAATCATTTCTTCCGGTCGGATAATATACACCCTCACGGAGATAAACCGTATCACCGGGTGCTACATTTGAATTTGCTGCAGCCAGATTTGAGGCGCTTATTCCTGATTTTGGTCCGGGCGTGCCTGAATTATGTTCAGAGTCCGCCCATGCCGCTGTTCCGATCGGACTCACATAATACGTACCGGCATGCAATTGAATTGATAATATCATTAAAATTAAAGCTGTTATAAAATGTTCAGCAAATAGTTTCATTGTAATCCTCCCCTCTATATTGGGCTGAAACATTTTTATATTCGGTATAAATCCTCATAGTCATTAAAAACAAACTCGAAGAATGATTACTTTAACATCAACATTTTATTTGCACTTACAAAACCGCCGCCTGTCTTCAGCCGATAAAAGTAAATTCCGCTCACAACCTGCTGCCCGGCTGAGTTTGTGCCGTCCCACTGAACTGTATATGTTCCCGCAGGTTTTTGTCCGTTTACAAGTGTAATTACCTCACGGCCGAGTATATCATATATTACTAGTTTTACTTCACTTCTCACCTTTAACAAATAACTTATCACCGTATTCGGATTAAAGGGATTCGGATAGTTCTGATGTAATTTATAATTTGAAGGATTTTCAACAGATTGTTTTTTTACGCTTGTAGGATTAGAAGTTCTCAGCGGATGCGGATATCCCAGCGGGGTGTAATAAGCTTCCCATTTGTATCCGCCAATGCCATCGTCCACGGATCTGTACAATGTCCCTCTTATGGGATTAGACGGATTCTGTCCTGTCATTCCTGCCAGGTCCAACTCCTGATCGGTCGCCCAGAATCCAAGCCCTTCAACCATCGGTGTTATTGCGTCCATCTGAGCAAGCGTGCCGTAACCAATACCGCTTTTTGTGCATTCCTCTCCCCCATAGCAGCCGCAGGTACCGATAGGATCTATTGTACCGTCAAACGCCGCCGTATTATCCCGCCACCAGTTCTGGTTTTCAAATATTAAAGGCGGATTATTGATCACTGCTTCTATTACGGTATCATTTCTGGTATATTCCCGGTTATAGTGATCAAAATTAATTACGCAGTCGGTGGACAATTCATCACCGTTCGCTCCGCCGTAATTTTTCCAGAAATACGAGCCGTAAGGCCGCTGAACGCAATTACCCGCAGCTGTTTTGGGATAGCTTGTCCCTTCGCAGGAATAAATTGAAAAAACATCGTCATTGTATTCTTCCCAGACATAGTAGTATCCCTTTCTGTAGCTTCCCGACCACTGATTGGAGAAATAAAAAATTTTTCCCGCCCTGAGGTCAAACCACCTGCCGTTTGTTCCGATGACACGATTGCCGTACACCTCAAAACCTATGCCTGCTCCGTTGTTGTTGGGCTGGTTTCCGTGTATGTCATAAAGCTGTACACAAGCCGTTGATCCGCGTGAAGAGAAATCGAAAGTATTGTACCTGCTGACAAAACGGTTGCCGTTGCCTCCGCTCGTGACGGCCATTTCCTTTTCTGTTGTTGTGTGTATAAAATTATCTTCAAAATACATGGCGTTTGTGCTGCCCGGAATCCAATATTCAACCAAACGGCCGTTACCAAGGCCTCCCATATAACGCCAGGCACTGGATCCATTTTGGATTATATTATTATGAACAACCCCGAACATTGCCAGATAAAGCTGTATCGCAAATTCGGTTTCTCCTGAATTAAGGTTGATGAATTTGTTGTGATCTATCATCACTTTCGTCAGCGGATATTCATAGTGATTATTCTGCAAAATGATCGTTGCATAAGCTCTGACCAGCTTTTCAAATGTAAATCCGGATATTCTGACAGCATGGTCGTTTTGAGCCGTTTCAAGATCGGGTGATACGTTAACGGCATATGTATACCCGCTCGGACCGTTATATTTAATGATTGTCGTATCAATTCCGGAGCCAAGCAGAATAATTCCTTTTGTGATCAATAATTGATCATCCCAAATGCATTCTCCTGGCGGTACCAGAATTGTATCTCCGGCTTCCGCTCTGTCGATAGCGGATTGAATACTATCTTTCTGGCACGAAGCCGATTGAATGATCCCTGCCTGTGCATTTGAAATAATCAGAAGAATAAATCCGAAAATTAAAATAAATGTGTTTGTTTGGCGCATAATTAAATTCCTTTTTAAAAAACGCCGACACTTCTCAGGCAAATTTCACAATTGTTTTACCTGTCCTACTCAAAGGTATCATCCTTTGTTCCGGGTGCAGTAATTTAAAAATATATTCCAATTACGCAATAATAGAAAAACCGGCTGCCGTTCATCAGCCGGTTTTTCTCACCTCCATCCTGCCGCAATATTCAAATTCCGCCTTTTTTTAAGGACTAGAAATATGCATACCTATCATTTTTCAATTTTTAATTTTTATGGCAGGAGAGGGAGTGCATGCCTTCCCGGTCTACACTCCCTCGCAACCTTTTTGTATGAAGTGAAATTATGTAAAAAAGACTACCGTCTTTTCTCTTAGCCGTCAATCACATCAACCATTTAAACGCATACATACGGTTTATATGCCGATATTGACGACATTCTCCTGCGATTTATATGCCCAGCAGGAGCAGAAATTACATTTCGGAATTATGATAAACCAATTTTACTTCAATACGTAATAATTCCTTGAGAACTGCATCAGAACTTTGTGAAATGTGCAAAGTGGCGAATCAAGCGATAAAAATCTGGCCGGGAAATAAACATCGAGAGCTGCAGTATTAAAAAGCCAAAGTTAACAATTCAAAATTTTTTTTAATTCTGCAACCTTATAGCGGCTTACCGGCAGGCAGTCACCGCTTTTTAATACCACCTGATACTTGCCCCTGCCTGAGGTCAGAATTTCCGTAACAGCATCTATATTAACTATGAACGATTTGTGAATCCTCATATAATTAAATGGCAATAACGGAGTAAGCTTTTTTAAGGCTTTGTCATAAATCTCAATCCGGTTGCCCACCAGGTGTAGTTCAACATATATGTTCGCAGATTTAAAGAACCTTACATCTTCAATCGGAATTACTTTTACTTCATGCCCTTTTTTTATAGAAAGGTATTTTATAGCCTGCCCTTTAACAGCGTGGTTGGATTGCAAACGTGCAAATGCAACCTTTATTCTTTCGATATTATACGGTTTCGGAATAAAATCCAGAACACCGTATTCAAAAGCTTCGATGGCCCTGTTAATGTTTGCGGAGATTACGATTGTGTGGAAAGATTTACTCACGGCTTTCTTAAGCAATTGGAATCCGTCTTTAGAATTAAGATTCAGATCCAGCAGCATGACATCGATTGGTTTTGTTTCCAGGTATGCAAGCGCATCATCCAGCGTGGTCTCTATATGTATCGATGCCGCTTCTTTTTTAAGAATCTGCTTCACCAGCAGTTTTATGTCTTCTGCAGTCGGCCGCTCGTCTTCAACAATTAATATATGCATCATTTGTTCCCTATTTCAATTACCGTCATCCATCCCTGCTCCGCTTTATCGGACATCATTTTCCACCGATTCGGATAGCTCTCTTCCAGACGCGCCTTAATATATCTCATACCAAATCCGCTCGATTTTTCCGCGCTGCCGTTGCCGTTCGATCCGTCATGAGAAATTACGTACTGAATACTCTTCGGATAATTATTTTTTCTTATAGTAAATACACCGTTCTTCCTTGCCTCAAAACCATGACTCAACCCGTTTTCAACCAGCGTGTGGAATATCATTGGTGGAATATTTTCATCCGGATTAATATTTTCCGTTTTTAATTCATAATTGCCGCCCCTGCGGAAACTCATAATTTCCAGATGCGCGCGGCACAAATCTATTTCCTGTCTGACGGAAATTTCTTTTAATGCAGAGACCTGATTGATGATCCTGAATTCGTTTGCCAGTGCTTCTATAAAATGAATTGCCTTCTTCGGATCTTTCCTGAGCCAGGCAATTACCGAAGTAAGCGAGTTCAGCAAAAAATGAGGACTGACATTCTTTCTCAACAGCTCATTTTCCAGGATGGCTGACCGCAGTTTCGCTTCTCTTTCTGCATTTTCTTTTTTAACAAACTGTTTTGCCATCGAGAGGCTTGTAAATACAACCAGGATAGACCCTGTACCCAAATATTGAAAGCTGGTAGCCAAAGCCAGCCAGGCCAGTATATTCCCTAAAAGAATTATATAACTCCCGTCGCGTTTTTTCAGAGCCGCCCAGAGAGATAGAATTATGTTCTGAACAAGCAGAGTAATATTCATTGCATCGGTTAAATTCCAGAAATCGGCAATAAATAAAGCGTAACCGGTATTACATAAAACAATAAGAGTAATCAGCAGCTTTTTTCGGGGTACCAAGAAATAATAAAGCAGGAAAATCGGGAAGACTATACTTCGCAGAACACTTGATATTCTTAAAGCATACATGATCCAGTATGTATATGTCGATTTCAAATCAAGGAAATACTGAATATGCCATACAGTATGCTCGATTATAATAAAAAAACAAACAAGACAGAACAAAAAGTATTCCGCTCCGCCTTTCCTGATAATGAACAAGAAAAGAAAAAATAAGAACGGGACAAGCATGTTCCCGGCAGTAAAGAATAAAATATAGCTGTCCTGGTATACTCTCTTTTTTACCTCTGCAGTATACGGCTCAATACGCAGTTGCCCGTTAAACCATTTCCATTTTGTATAATCATGGTAATTCGATACTCGAAGCATAACTGTGTGCTTGCCGGGCTTTAACAGCTCAAATGGCAGTGTCAGCTCGCAGTTCATTGCTCCCGGCTCCTCGTCTTCCCTGCTGATACCGATAATCCCATTCCGCTTAATTAGATCTCCATCCCAATATATTTCAACAGCAGTAATGAAGAATCTGGCAAACAATCCCATAACTTGATTATAAATCGAGGAATCTATAACAGTTATTTCCGTCCTGAACAGCCAATTGCCTTTATAATAATTTTCGTAATGACTGAACGGCTCCCACAGGCTGTCGGCAATATTCTGCAATGCACCCTTCGGATCAGGATCCCTTGCTATTTGCCAGTCTGCCGAGATGACTATCTTATCGGATGTCGACGTAATCAGCGGATAATCTGTCGCCGGGCAAACATTAACAACAACCAGAAATGCAAGAATTGTTATAATAAACCGGAATAATTGCACAAATATATACCTCTATTTACAGTCAACTTTACTTATATAAATTAAAATATATGCAAAACTGGCAAGAATAAAAACAGTTGTATAAAAGAAATTTTATAAATCGATATGTTGCAGGCAAATGAGAAAAAACCGCAGTACTAGAACTCAGCACTTACTCCAATAGACGGCAGGATTCCGATGGATCCGGTTTGTTCAGTCTGCCCCGTTCGCTGATTATATTTAGGAACATCTATCGGTTTGCGGTTATAAATATTTTGTATATCTATATAAGTAGTAAGAGACCAATTGCCGAAAGACCAACGCCGGTCAACCCTGACATCGAGACTATGATTGGCTTCTATCCTGAAAGTATTGTATAACACATTAGATTGGATCCCACCCGCATCAAACGGCGTATAAGGCCTTCCGGTTGCATAGCGGAACTTTGTACTGAATTCCCATTTCTCGTTAAGAATATAACCGCCGCCTAAATTGATTATCCAGCGCTGATCGAATGAACTGGGGCGTGTAACTCCATCTATGGCCGTAAATTCTGATTCGTTATAACTTATACTGACCGTTCCATAACAGGGTATTTCGGATAACTTTTTCTGTGCAAGAAATTCTATCCCGCGCGCCCGTCCTTTTCCCGCGTTTGCCAAAGGATCCAATCCAAAAGAAGCAAATCCTTCCTGAGAACCGCCGAATCCCGCCCCGGTGTTGGCTAATACCAGGTACGTTCGTGTTAAACTTGCCGGATAATCAAAATATTTCTTAATATATGCTTCGACCGAGATTTTCGTATCCGCCTGGATCATATAATCAATGCCAATTATATAATGATCCGCACCTGTATGTTTTAATTCCCTGTTAATTGGGTTTGCAGCAAGCCAGATATATGACGGCGCCTGATAATAACGGCCCATGCTTGCACTCAGATTCATCAACGGAGTCAGTGCATATACCGCCGAAAAGCGCGGCGCAAAGACAAATTTATCTTTTATTAAATCGAAATAATCAATCCGTCCGCCGAGTGTAAATCTGAAAAGATCAATGCCCTGGGAAAACTGAAGATAAGCGGAAGCTTTAACTGCCTTGGATTTATACAGCGCATCCATTTCTATAGTATCTCCAAAGCTTGTTGTCTGGCGGGCAAGAAAAATATCATTTGAGAAACGCACCGCTTTAAACTGAACTCCAATGCTTAATTCGGCATGTTCAGCTACATGCGTCAGCAGGTCTCCGCGTAAAGTTGATTCATGTTCGAATGAAGATGTTTTGAAAATTGGATTGAGCAATGAATCATTCTGCATGTATTCATAATCTACATAAGTCTGGCCGAGCGATATTGTTGTGAATCCATGTTTAAGCAAGTGCCGCCAGCTTATACCGCCGATAAACTGGTCCTGGTTGCTCCCCAATACTTGTGAATTATCAAAACGTTTGTCCGGTGTATCATTTATAAGTCTTGTATCATCGAGTGCGCTGACGCCGAGGATTACAAGCTGGTCACTTTTTGAGAGTTGATAATTAATCTTTCCCAGAAAATCCCAGTATTCCGGTACAAATCCGAAGCCTGCCGCTTTAAAAATAAAATCCAGATAACTGCGCCTTGCAGAGAAAAGAAAACTGCCGTTTTGACCGACCGGCCCTTCCAGGTTCAATCCAAATTGGCTGGCTGAAATTGTCGCTTTACCGCCGAACCGGTCTTTTCTGCCTTCGCTTAAATCAAGAGTCAAAACTGATGATAGCTTGTCGCCGTACTGGACTCCAAATCCGCCCGTAGAGAATGATGTCTGCTGGACATAATCCAGATTGACAAAGCTCAGCGGCCCTCCGCTTGCACCTTGAGTTCCGAAATGATTAATATTAGGTACTTCGATATTATCAACAATGAACAAATTTTCTGAAGGTGCGCCGCCGCGTATAATTAAATCATTTCGGCCGGCTTGAACCTGGGCAACGCCCGGTAAAATTGAGATCGCCCGCACAACATCTTCCAACCCTCCGGGGATCCTGCGTATTTCTTCATTGGATTGAATAAGGTTGCTGATCGGACGGTCTGGAATCGTCTGAAAATAACTGGCTGTTACCTGAACTTCATCCACCAGAATGGTTGATTCATCCAGAAATATTTTTACCTCCGCCGGTTTGGCGACAGTAACAATAATATCCGTAGCGATAAACGGCGTATAGCCGACAGCAGTAACACGGAGAGAATGAATCCCGATTGGAACACGGGAAATCGAAAATTGCCCGCCGGCATCCGCCGAAGAGCCGATAGTTGTCCCGACAACCAGTATATTCGCTCCTATAAGCGGTTCTTTTGTTGCCCTGTCTAAGACCTCTCCTTTTATAATGCCTGTTTCAATAGGATTTTGTTGTGAATAAAGGACCGGTATAAAACTCACAAAAATCAACAGCAGGATGTAGTATTTCATAGCCTCTCAGTTATGCTTATTTATATTGTTCGTAAGGCACTTATTTAATCTTACTTCTTACCGTAAAACCTTTTTTTTTAAAAAGAAGTTCCGTAATGATATAGATTTCCGATTTCTTACTCAGCTCAATCCGGGAAAGAAATCGGAAATCTTTCTAGGGGGTAACGGAAAAGGGAAATCTTTCCCAATCTTCATTCAGCAGGATTATAAGCAGGCGGATTCCAGCCGCCGCGTTTCCATTTTTTTAATTCAATGGAAACTGAACCGAGTATTACTTTCAGTTTTCCTTTTATAGGAACACTGGCAGTATCATTACTGAACCATCCCTCGAAATAACCGCTTAGCCCGAATATGCCGCTGTACCTGGCTGAACCGTTAAGCTCAACAACATCTACCGGGTAGTTTACAGCATCTATTTCGACTGATGTGCGCTTTTTTTGAAAATTAAACTCTGTATAATTCAGCCTGCTTGCAACGATTGTGGGTACATTCATTTTTTCCTGCCGGTCCAAATTGGCACGTGCAAAATAAAGTATTGACAGGCCGTCGATGCATCGGCCGTCAACTGCTATGGTGTCCTGTTTTATTACCTCGCCGTTTCTTCCGCTTTCGTAGGAGGATACACTTTCTTTTATAATAACTTTATTGTTTTCATACTCATAATCGTAATAAAAGAAATTCCATTCATCACCGTCTTTATCGCGTGAAAAAGAATAATATGAAAAGCCGCTGCTGTCAATAACGGTTTCAAAGACAGAATGCACGTCTACGAATGGAAGTCCCGAATAAGAATCTATATAACACGCAGCTTTGTGCCGGGCCGGATTCTTCCCGGATTTATCAGGAACAAACTTTACAGTTATCGTTCCTAATTTGATCAGATGCCAGCTGACTTCGTAGGTTAATTCCTCATCGGCAGAAAATACAGGGTTCGGCAGTATGGCATTTTTTATTTTTGCAGGACGATCGGGATCTAATACCTTCCCGGTAAAAAAAACCGGCAAACAAATTAATAATGCGGCAAAATATCGGCTCTTCAGCATTTTAATCCTTATATTTTTTCCTGCTTACGGTAATAACATGCGGTTATTATTTCCCATCCAGAATCTCGCGTACAGTTTTCAGTACTTTTCTCAAATCATAAGGCTTGAAAAGAAAATGCTCGATACCGGCTTTTACCAGTTCTGTTTTCATATCCGGATCAAGATAACCTGTTGCAAGCACAACGCGTTCATCCGGTTTGATCTGCTTAATTTTCTGGCATACTTCCAGGCCGGTCATTCCCGGCAGTCCGAGATCGGTCATTACAAGAGAAATATCATTTTTATTTTCCCGGTAGACCTTCAAGGCTTCTAGTCCGTCCGAAGCGGTCAGCACATTATATCCTTTTTCAAAAAGCACCATCTGCAGGGACATTATCAGCATTTCTTCATCTTCCACAACAAGCAATGTTTCTGTACCGCCCTGTAAGTCCTCCAGTTTCTCTTCTTCTCGATCGATTTCCGGATCCGCAGCTTGTATCGCCGGAATATACAACCGAAACGTTGTACCTTTACCCAGTTCGCTTTCCACCTCGGCAAATCCTTTATGCGTCTGTACAACTCCGAATACAACGGCCAATCCAAGTCCGGTTCCCTTGCCAATGCCTTTCGTGGTAAAGAAAGGTTCAAATATTCTCTTCTTAACTTCGTCGCTCATACCTTCGCCTGTATCGCTGACTTCAATACAGACATAATTGGTATCCGAAACATCAGCATGTTTTTCATTGAGGCTCGCGCCCGGTACAACACGCGTATTAATAGTCAACAGGCCGCCGTTCGACATGGCATCCCGTGCATTTACACAGAGATTAAGCAGGGCCTGGTACAGCTGAGAACGATCGGCATTGATAAACGGCATCCCTTTACCAAAATTCTGCGTATAAGTAAGCGTCTTGGGGAATGTCTCGTAAATCATCGTCATGATTTCCATAACAACTTCGTTTATATTAACAGATTCAAACGATGTCTCTGTCTTCCTGGCAAACGTCAATATCTGCTGGACAATCGCTTTACCCCTGTCCACTGCTTTTGTGATGGTATCTGTCGCTTTTTCCATTTTTTTTGGATCGCCCTTAAATCTTTTGATGCCGGTGTTGTACGCGAGTATTATTCCCAGAATATTATTGAAATCGTGTGCAATGCCTCCGGCCAGCGTCCCAAGGCCTTCCATCTTCTGTATTTGCCTGAGCTGTTCTTCCATAAGCACGCGCCTTGTAACATCCCTTACAAACACGGATATCTGGCCTTTTGCAGTTTGGTAAGAATAAGTTTCGAAATGCTTCTTATACTCAGGCGAATAAAAAGAATAAGCTGCAGGCATTCCGGTGCGGGCAACCTTGCAGTAATTATCGAACCATTGAGTTGTATCACCCGGCACCAGCTCTTTATATCGTTTGCCGATTATCTGGTCGCGGCTCAATCCCGACATTTGTTCAAATTTTGGATTGATTTCCAGGTACCTGTAATCACATGGATTGCCGTTATCGTCATATATTACTTCTGAGAGGTAAAATCCATCATCCAGAGACATGAATAGTGTTTTAAACTGCTGCTCTTTTTGACGCGCCAGTTCTTCGGTTCTCTTGCGTTCAGTTATATCTCTCGCTATGCTTAAAATTGCTTTCTTGCCTTTATAATTCACGATACTTGAATAGACTTCGACCGGGAAAATCCAGCCGCCTTTTGTTTTATGCGTTGTTTCAAAAATTTGCAGTTTATCTGCCGGCATTGATTTCGCCAGTGTTTTAATATCCTCCTTTTTAAGAGATGAATCGACTCCAAAAAGTCCGATTTTTAACAATTCTTCCTTATTGTAACCCAACACCTGAAGAGCAGTTTTATTAACGTCAATCAGGTTGCCCTCAAAGTCAACGATCCATACTGTTTCGTTCATTCCATCAATTAATTCTCTATAATTCTTTTCGCTCTCCTGTAGCGCTTTTTCCATTGTTTTCTTTTCTGTAATATCGCGTCCAACTGCCTGTAATTCGGTAACCTTCCCCTGTTCATCGGTAATACCCTGAATGATCCACTCAATCCAGCGTTTTTTGCCGTCGTATCTGTAGTTTAGAGATTCGCCTCTTAGCACTCTGGGATTTCTTGGCAGGTCTTCAGCTTCTTTTTTCGCCGTTTCACGAAATTCCGGTTCAACCCATTTAAGCAGACTCTGGCCGACAAATTCTTCGCGAGTTTTTCCGTAAAACTTGCAGTAAGCATCATTAACAAATGTTATCGTTGTATCCGGTTTATACCTGCTTATCAAATCCGATTGGCTTTCAACCAGGGCGCGATAACGCATTTCACTGTTAAGCAATTTTTCTTCCGCTGCTCCCGCTAAAATTATCTGGGATAAAGTATCGGCTATATCCTGCAAATATTTTTGTTCGAATTCTTCAATCTCAGACTTCCTGAATAATGCCATCACACCTATTGGTAACCGGTTTTCCGCCATTATTTTATAACCGGTGAAAGACACCAGGTTAAGGGATTTTGCCCATTCCTTATCATGTATCCTGTCATCGTTGAGCACGTCATTAGTGAGGAACATATCTTCCTCGCCTGATGCTATGCGCCCGATTTTTCGACTTCCAATAGGTACTCTCATATGACTGCCGTCTATATCTGTGTATGCCCCGGAACTTGCAATCAAATGCAGACAGCTATTCCTGTCGCGACAGACATCCGGACCTTCAGTTACGGCAGCATGTATACATCCCTTTTCACAGAGGTCGGCTTCTTTAATAATCCAAATGCGTGCAAAATCGGCATCGAACAATTCAACAATAGAATTAGTTACCAATTTTAGCTTCTCTTCCAGCTTTCGCTTGCCAAGCAATTGCTGTTTAAGACTGCTTATTCCTTCAACATATCTTTCTATCTGCTTTCTTTCAGTTATATCACGGTCCACACCGCGGAACCCAATAACCTCATCATTATCGTTGAAAATCGGCACCGCATTGCTTTCCAGGTAATGATAGAAGCCGTTTTTATGCCTCCATCTCAGTAGAACATTACTCCAGCCGTTTTTACTTTTTATCTTATCTGGAATATAGTTCTTAATTTTTTCGGCATCTTCCTCATGAAGAAGATTGAGACAATCCTTACCAATAATTTCTTCCGGTTTATAACCGAGAATCTTTTTTACCGCGGGATTAGAATAAGTATGGATACCCATAGAATCCATAGTCCAAATCCAATCCTGCGATGTCTCTACAATTGCATTTATAGTTTCCTGGTTTTCCAGTAAAAGCTTTTCCGTACGTTTAAGCTCGCTGATATCTGTAATAATTCCCAGTATGGCTTTTTCATTTTCATATGGTATTAGTTTGGTAGAGTTAATTACCTCCAGGCGTTCTCCTGCTTTTGTCACTATTGTATATTCGTACGGTGGGACGTCCTCACCATTTATATGTCTTTTGTAAAATTCGTGGATTATATCAACATGTTCCGGTGCGATAATACTGGTGAAGTTAAATCCGGGAGAATAAAATTCTTCCTTTGTATACCCAGTCATTTCTTCACACTTTGCATTCACATAGACAATTCTTCCTTTATTGTGAATAAAGATCATATTCGGCGACTGCTCTGCAAACGTCCTGAATTTCTCTTCGGATTCTCTCAACGCCTCTTCAGCATGTTTTCGCTCCGTGATATCCTGAATATGAGAAATAAAATACAGCGGCTTCCCGGATGAATCACTAACAAGAGTACTAGATAAATGCGTCCAGATAACATGTCCGTCTTTATGCACATATCTTTTGTCAAATCTGACTTTTTTAGTCTGGCCTGAAAGCATTTTCCTGAAAGAAGATTCATTTAAGTTTAAATCTTCTTTGTATGTTATGTCGTTGGTTGTTTTACTCTCCAGTTTCTCGCGGCTGTATCCGAGTATCCTCGACATTTCATTATTTACTTTAATTATAAATCCGTCAGTATTTACAATAATTATGCCGATGTTGGCTTCTTCGAACGTGGTCCGAAAACGCAGTTCACTTTCGTGCAGTGCTTCTTCGGCTTTCTTTCTTTTTGTAACATCATAAAACATGCTGAGCATATGTTTTTCGCCGGAAAGTACAATGCTGTCCAACGAAACGAGTAAAAAGCCGGTTTCGCCTGATTTATTGCGATACGATACCTCAAAATCCCGGACTGAACCTTTTTTATTAAAAAATTCCATTATCTTATCGTGCTGTTCAATATCCGCCAGCACTCCAATTTCTATTGTAGTGCGCCCGACAAGTTCACTGTAATCGTAGCCAAGTATATTTTTAACTGCAGGATTTGCGTCAATGATTTTACCGTCGGAAACACGGGCTATAACAGTTCCTACGGGGGTTGCGCTAAATACAGTCCGGAAGCGTCTTTGGTTTTCCACCAGATCTTCCTCCGCCTGCATCCTTAATTTCTTTTCCCATCCTATCTCAATCGCATGTTTAATAGCAGAAGGAAGTCTGACCATCCTGTCTTTTAAAATATAGTCGGCTGCTCCATTTCTAATCAGTTCTATAGCGGTTTCTTCCCCGATTGAACCGGATACACATATAAATGGAATTTCAGGACGGATTTTTTTTAGAATCTCAAGCGCACCAAAGGCATCGAATCCCGGCAAGCTGAAATCACTTATTACCACATCATACGAATTCTTCTTTAGCAAAGACGTGAATTCTTTCTTATTATCGGTACAATCAATGCTGAGATCGAATCCAGCCTCGTCGAGCAGTTCACTGACTATCTCAGCATCTTTCGGCGAGTCTTCGAGACAGAGTAATTTTAATGGTGTTTTTTCTTTTATCTTTTTCTTCATATCAATACACTCATTTTGGTGGAAGCTCGTTAATAACTGCCCAGAATATGCCGACCTGTTTCACCGCTTCGATAAAATCCTCAAAGTCCACAGGTTTTACCACATACGCATTCGCGCCTAATTCATAGCTTCTTTTCAAATCCGGCTCTTCCCTGGACGAAGTCAGCATAACTACAGGTATGGTTTTTAACGAAGGCTCGCTTCTTATGGTCTTCAGAACCTCGATACCGTCCATTCGCGGCATTTTAATATCTAAAAATATAACTGCAGGATTCTCACGCTTTCGCGTGCTGTATTTACCTTCGCAGCGAAGATATTCCATCGCCTCTACACCATCTCTCACAACTGCAACCTGATTGGCAAGATTGTGCTCCGATAATGCCTCCAGTGTTAATTCAACATCTTTTGAATTATCTTCGGCTAATAGGATGGTCCTAAAATCGCTCATCTTATAATCCTCCAAATACGTAACAGTTATTCGTTTTAATCACAAGCCTTTTCTTTCTTCACCTTTTTTCATAGCATTATCATAAAGATCGCCGTAGAGTTCTTTTCCGCAGTCGGGACACAATCCATGCGAAAACTTAGCATCGGTATGTTCCATAAGATATCCTTCAACCTGGTTCCAGTATCCCTGGTCATCTCTGATCTTTTTACAATTTGCGCAAATAGGAATAAGGCCCTGCAGGGTTTTTACATTATTTAAGGCATTCTGAAGTTCCTCGATTAGAACTTCATGCGCCTTAGTAACTTTTTGCAGTTCATGTTCTGCATGCTTACGTTCGGAGATATCCAGAAACGTTACAACTGCACCGATCACTTCGTTATCTCTAATAACGGGATACGACCAATATTCGGCATAAAAACTTGTGCCGTCTTTCTTCCACAGCACTTCGTTAGCAATATGAGCTCTTTCACCTTTATTAAAAGCTTTGAAAATCGGGCATTGATAAACATCATAAGGAGTACCATCCGCATGTTTGGAATGAATCTTATCATGCATATTTTTACCGAGAAGTTCTTCAGGATATTCATATCCAAGGATACTAAGACAAGCCGCATTGTTAAAAGTGCATAAACCGTTCATATCCAAACCATAGATCGCTTCAGCAGTCGAATTCAGCAAAAGCTGTATAGTATCCGAGCTTTTACGCAGTGTTTCATCAACTTTCTTACGTTCGGTGATATCCTGGACGATTCCCAAAGATTTTACAGGGCTATTTTTGTCATCGTATTCAGTGCGGCAAATCTCATTCACCCATTTGACCCGGCCGTCTTTCATCAGCAGTCGATGCGAGATTTCATAAGGGATTTTTTTTATTACAGATTCTTTATATGCAGCGTCAACCATTTCACGATCATCAGGATGAATGACATTTAAAAATGATTTATATAAACTGCCGAACTCTGCCGGATCAATTTCAAACAATTTGTATACACTATCCGACCAGGTAAGCACGTCATTTTTTAAATCCAGCTCCCAGGTGCCCATTCTCGCAATTTGCTGAGCCTCCCTTAACTGTTCTCCGCTCCTTTTTATCTCGGCTTCTAATTGCTTGCGCTCGGTTATATGCCCTAACCGCTCTGCTATAGTATTCAAGAGCAGCCTTTCTTCCTTAAGAAAAGGACCTTCATATGCATTTGGCTTTTCTTCTGTATAACCAACCTCGATCCTTCCGGCAGCCAGACCGCGGATTTTTACCGGAGCAGACTGCATCCATGGCGATTCTCTGAAGTTACCTGTGCGAAATTCATTTTTATTTATAATAATTCTTGCACAGCATATTTCAGGATATTGCCAGCTTTGCGGCAGTATGTTAATAAATTCCTGAAACAGATTCTCAAGAGTAACACCTTCCCTCTCTGTTATTCCAGACAAATGGTAGAATGCCTGCAGTTCCTTAACTCTTTCTTTAACCTGATTCTCAATCTCTTTACGCTCGGTAATGTCTTTTTGAATAAAAGCGGCCATTGTATTAAAGTTTGTGCATAACTCGCCAATTTCATTTTGCGAATAAACTTCACAACGGGCGTTATAATTGCCGGTAGTAATTTCAGCAACCTGATCATGTAATCGCTTGATAGGATGAATAATCCAGTTATACATTTGTCTAAATTTTGCGAGCACAGCACCTATAGAAAGTCCTATAAAAACCAATGCCCAAAAAATGGATTGCTGCAGTTTTGATTGATAGGCATCCAGTTCATCTTTTGTCCGTTGATTAAGCAAGTCCATGAATTGCTGGATAGGAGTCATGGTCTCCGCTTTTTCTTTTGAATAAGCATCGCTGTTCAAAAGATTAATTGCATAATCCCTGTTCGGTTTGCGGCGTACAGTATAATTGCCGTCTACGTCTTTATAAAACCCTTCCAGTGCTGCGAAGGCCTCTTTTTCCATGTTTACGAGATGATCAGAATTGGCCTGGGATTCATGAAGCAGATTGAATTCTTTCTCTGTAAATCCTTCCTGCCGCATCAGCTCCTGCAACGCCACAGCTTCTCCCGGCATAACAGCTGTATCTTTTTCCGTGCCGGCAAGATGCCAATATGTCATCGAGTATTCAATCGGCCTTGGTTTTTTACCGTTCCTTATATCAAGTATTTCGAAGTAGTTATTCTTATACACAGTATCGCCTGTTGAGACATAGCTTTGCGCCATTCGTGTAAGGTCTTCAGAACTCTGGAACAATTCAATTGCGAGCATTGCCGAACGAAAACGGTGTTCTTCACTTTCCACAACTTTATCCTGATAGTCCAGCGCCTTAGTGACAAAGATACCTGCAATGATAAGAAGTATAATAGTGATGACTGCAAATATACTATATGAGGTCGCTATTTTCATCGCATTTCTTCAGTTTATATTAATACTTCATTATTCTGATTATAGACTAAAAATATCAACTAACAGCATCAATTATCTTTTTTCGGCAGTGTAAAATAAAATGCCGCTCCTTTATCCAATTCAGCTTCAGCCCATGTCCTTCCATCGTGCCTTCCGATTATCCTGCGCACGTTGGCCAGGCCGATTCCAGTTCCTTCGAAATCATCCATCGAATGCAGGCGCTGGAACACTCCGAACAGCTTTTGTGCATACTGCATGTCAAATCCAACCCCGTTATCTTTCACATGGAATACATACTCCGAGTCTTTTTCTTCCGATCCTATTTCTATCCTTGCAATATCTCTTGTCCTAGTAAATTTTACGGCATTGCTGAGCAGATTAATCCATACCAGTCTCAACAACGCTGAGTCGCAAAAAACGACCGGCATTTTTTCGGTAATCCATTCAATCTTTCTGTTCTTATTTTCTTTATTTAAAGCATCTATTACTTCCTGAAGCAATTCGTTCATATTTGAAACCGATTGATGCATTTCGGTACGTCCGGTTCTCGAGAACTGAAGAAGATCGTCTATCAACATTCCCATCTGATGCACGGATTCTGCAATGGAATCGAGGTAATGCTGTCCTTTCTCAGATAAATCGGATTTACATTTCTTTAAAAGCAAATCCACATAACCGCTGGCATGCCTCAGCGGCGCGCGGAGGTCGTGAGAAACAGAATATGAAAATGCTTCAAGTTCTTTATTGGATGCTTCGAGCTGTGCAGTCCTCTGCACAACTCTCTTTTCAAGTTCAAAATTCAATATCTTAATTTCCATCTCTGCCTGCTTACGCTCCGTGATGTCCAGCAGTGAAGCTATGCTCCTTTTCGTACCCGGAATAATATCAACTGAAAGCAATATATTACGGACATCTTCATCTTTTGTGATAAATCTGAACTCGTACTGCTTTAATGCTTTTCCTTGGTTTTCTCTCCTTAATTTATGCTGGGCCTGCATTAATTCGAGATCTTCCTGCATTACAAATTCCGTCCACTTTTTCTTTCCCTCCACTTCCTGTTTCGAATATTTTGACAGCTTTTCAAATTCTGTATTCACCAGGCTGATCGTCATGTCTTCTTCTAAAAGAGTTGCTGCTGTACCCGTATTCTCGAAAAGGGTCCTGTAAAGTTCTTCGCTTTTCTGCAAATCATCCTGAATTTTTTCCCGTTCGGTCACATCGGTAATAACAGCTATGCGTGAATTATGCCCTCCGTAGGATATGCCGTGCGAGCGCGCTTCTATTGTAATCTGTGTGCCGTCTTTCTTCAGGTGGTGCCACTTCCCGACATAAGCCTGTCCGTATATTTTCGTAGTCAATTCGGCAATAGCTTTCTTTTCCGATTCCGGATAAAGATCGGTCAAAAACAACGCAGACGCCTCCTCTTTGCTGTAACCGTAGTGGGCTGCAAATGCATCGTTCACGGCCAGTATATTCAGCGTGCCCAGTTTGTAAATCAGCATGGGAACAGGATTCTGCTCAAACAGGTATCGATAATGAGCTTCACTTTCTTTCAGAGCATCATCGGCTCTTTTTCTTTCTATAAGTTCGTTTACCAGCTGTGTATTCGAATAATTCAGTTCGCGTGTGCGTTCTTCAACTCTCTTTTCTAGTTCCTTGTTTATCCTTTGCTTATTCCTGTAACCAATATAGACAGCAGCTATTAACAAAGCAGACAGAACAGCTATTATTACGAGTAAATAAACATATTGCTTCTGCCGTTCTATCGTACCGCTTTGTTCTTCAAGAGCCTTCGATTGCGACAATATTTCAGATTTATGGCGGTTAATATCCTCTTCCAGGTTTTTCAATAAAACACTGCCATTTTCCAAAGTCTTCTGTTGTTCCTGTATACGCAGAAGCAGCGAGTCCAGCTGTTGGCGGTTTTTTAACTGCTGCTGCGACTGAAGATTTAAAACACTCTGTTGTTCGAATATTTTAAGAGTCTGGGCACTAAGACTGTCCTTCTGTATCTGCAGTTCTTTCGTTCTTTCCGTGATAGTGTTCTTCAACGATTTTAAATTTCTCTCCAGTTCCTCGGTATGCTTTTGGAGTGCACGCAAACTCTGCTGGCCTTCACGATATAATGCCGCCACGTCAACAGCCGTCCCGCCGAGCAGGACCATATCTTCCATAATGCGTAT
>JAFGLB010000169.1 GCA_016928255.1 Bacteroidota bacterium | reverse complement strand
TGACCATTAAAAGGAAACGAGCACTAGTGCCTTTTTTAAGAAACCTTGTTTATAAAACGCAAGATTTATTTTTAGAAGTGGCACTAGTTACAGGTATAAAGTTTATTTACCGGCTGTAGAAAAAAAAGTGAAAGCATTTATATGAAAGCTGCATTACTTACTGAAATCGGTAAATTTGAAATCAGGCAGATACCGGATCCAAAAATATTCAACGATACCGACGTGCTGGTGAGAATAAAAACAATCGGCGTTTGCGGATCAGATATACACTATTACAAAACCGGAAAAATCGGTTCGCAAATCATAAAATTCCCTTTCATAATCGGCCACGAAACAGGCGGTGTTGTTGAACTAACGGGAAATAAAGTTGCTAAGGTAAAACCTGGCCAGAGAGTAGCCGTAGATCCCGCAGTGTCCTGCGGTCATTGCGACCAGTGCACAACCGGAAGGGAAAACACATGCCGTAAACTTTTATTCCTGGGTTGTCCCGGACAATTGCAGGGATGTTTGTGCGAATATATTGTAATTGATGAAAAAAGCTGTTTCCCTATAAAAGACACCACGACATTTGAACAGGCGACTTTATCCGAACCTCTTGCTATAGGTGTATATTCAGTTGACAGGTCAATGATTACGTTAAGCGCCGATACAGCCATCCTTGGCGCCGGTCCTATCGGGATGTCTGTTTTTCATGCACTGCGGGCAAGAGGAAACAATAATGTTTTTATTACAGACAAGATTGAAGACCGGTTGAATTTCGCCGGGACACTCAATCCCAGATGGTCCGGAAATCCAGATCGCACGGACATCGTGAAAGAGATTTCGAAAATAAATCCCTTATTAATGGATGTAGTTTTTGAATGCAGCGGCGATCCGCGGGCTGTCATACAGGCAATTGATTTGCTCAAACCCGGCGGGACGCTTGTGATTGTCGGAATTACCGAGACAGATGAAATCTCCTTCCCTATCCATGAATTAAGACGCAAGGAAATTACAATCATAAACATACGCCGGCAGGCTCACTGCACTCAAAAAGCTATTGATCTTTTGGAGCAGGGTAAAATAAATATGGATGCAATGGCAACACATCATTTTTCGCTTGAAGAGATACAAAAGGCTTTCGACATGGTCGCCGGCTATAAAGACGGCGTCATGAAAGCTATAATATCGATCTAATAAGCTCTTTTCATTTAAATTATGATAAGGGAAAAAAAAACACTGGTTATCGGTCTGGACAGCAGTACAACAGGCACAAAAGCAATTGCATTTGACAGAAGGGGAAAGATAATTGCACAAGCGCAAGAATCTATTCCTCTTTCTTCGCCAAGGCCTCATTATTACGAACAGGATCCGGATGACTGGTGGCTCTCAGCGCAAAGAGCATTGCGAAAAATAACAGAGATAATAAATCCTGGAAGAATCTCAGCACTGGCAATTTCAAATCAGAGAGAGACTTTCGTTCCTCTAAAAAAAGACAACAGCAGTTTGCGTCCGGCGATTATATGGCTGGACGAACGGTGCAAGGATGAAGTGGAACGGCTTTCAAGAAAAATCGGAAAAAATAAAATTCATCAAATTACCGGAAAACCTCCGGATTATGCCCCGGTTGTATACCGCCTGGCGTGGATGAGAAGACATGAACCGCGCTTGTTTAAAAAAATAGGAATGGTATGCGATGTTCATACTTTTCTCGTCTGGAAATTAACCGGTGCATTTAAAACAAGCTGGGCAAGTGCGGACCCTCTCGGATTATTCGACTTAAAAAATAAAAAATGGTCTGCCGCAATTCTGAAAGCTCTCGATTTAAAAGAAAACCAATTTCCCGAGACATACAGCCCCGGTACAATTTTAGGCAAAGTCACACCTGAAGCATCAAAATTGACCGGACTGAGCACGAATACACTTATTGTCGCAGGAAGCGGAGACGGACAGGCTGCCGGAGCCGGATCCAATTCGCTTACTTATAAACGGGCATATCTTAATTTGGGCACAGCCGCAGTCGCGGGCGTTTACGGAAAAAACTATAAAGTTAGCAAAGCTTTTCGCACTATGGGAAGCTGTTCCGAGAATGGGTATTATTATGAATGCAGCCTGCGCGCGGGCACTTTTGCCGTAGAGTGGTTTATCAGGAATTTACTTAAGATCAATCCAAAACAAGAACTAAATATCTATGAACAACTGGAAAGTGAAGCCGGGCAAATTCCTGCCGGATGCGACGGTTTGCTGCACCTGCCGTATTTATGCGGTGTAATGAATCCATACTGGAATATAAACGCCCGCGGAGTTTTCACCGGTCTGTCGGCATTTCATAACCGGGGACATATATACAGGTCCATACTTGAGGGCATTGCATTCGAGCAGCTATTTGCAATTGAAGCAGTAGAAAAAAGCATCGGCAAACGAGTCAAAGAATTTGTTGTTATCGGCGGCGGAGCTAAAAGCGGCCTATGGTGCCGTATTCTTGCCGATGTTACAAACAAAAATATTTGTATTCCTCAAAACACAGAAGCATCAAGTCTGGGAGCTGCTATCGCAGCTGCAGTCGGTATAGGCTGGTATAATTCATTCAAAGATGCAGCAGTAAAAATGACAGGGATAAAAAAGGTTATAAAGCCCGTAAAAAAGAATAATGAGATATATAAACGGTTTTATTCTTCCTATAAAAGAATTTATCCATCTTTGAATTTACAAACTCGATAGAGAGCACGGTTACATATTTTTATATTTTTGCATTGCGATTTTTACCGTTTCTTGAAGAAACTCCGAAGCCCTCATCATAAATTTTTTATCGGGAGCAGGAGAAGAGTTTATCTGGTAATAATCTGCAATGCCAAGTTCTTTAAGATTGTCTGCATTTTCCAGAATTCCGGCAAAAGCAATAACAGGAATCCCTTCTGATTTTGCGCGCCGTGCAATACCTGCGATTACTTTTCCGTAAGCTGTCTGGTTATCGATTTTACCTTCTCCGGTCAGAATTAAATCGGCGTTTTTAATACGTTTAGAAAAATTGCATGCATCCATTATAATATCTATTCCGGATTTTAGCTCAGCATTCAGGAATAAAGCAAGTCCTGCCCCTGATCCTCCCGCTGCACCCGCACCGGGAATATCGCGTACTTTTCTATTTACTAACTTTTCAGCAATACCAATAAATGACTTCATATTTTCTTCAAGCTGACAGGCCATTTCAGATGTTGCACCTTTTTGCGGTGAGAACATCAGCGAGCATCCTTCTTCTCCCAAAAGGATATTCTTCACATCACATGCAACTGTTATCTGACTTTCCTGAACAGCGGGATGAATACCGCTAATGTCCATCGATGAGATCTCTTTTAAAAGTCCTCCGCACATTTTTTCTTTAATTTCTGATTTATCTTCCCTGTAAAAACGAACGCCCAGGGCCTGTGCAATGCCCGTACCGCAGTCATTCGTTGAAGTTCCCCCCACACCTATAATAAATTTTCGATAACCGGATTCAAGTGCTTTAAAAATGATTTGGCCTGTTCCAAAAGTGGTTGTAACAAGAGGATTACGTTCTTCAGGTTTCAGCAGTAAAATTCCGGATGCAGCCGCCGTTTCAACTACAGCCGTCTTGCTTTCTTCAATAACCGCATATCTCCCTTTTATTATGCGGCCAAGCGGATCAATTGTTTCAATTTCCTCGATGTATCCTTCCATCGAGTAAAGAAGCGTATCTATCGTTCCTTCGCCGCCGTCTGCTGCCGGAATTATATCGACTTCTGCATGAGGAAAAACACTGCGGACGCCGCACCTGATAGCATCCGCAGCTTCAATGGATGTCAAGCTCCCTTTAAACGAATCGGGAGCAATGACAATTTTCGGATTAGATTTATTAATTAGAAAGCCACCTCTATCGTTTTATTCTTTTTGCTGAGAGTAACTTTCTTTGTTTTTCCATCTGATGTAATCGAGTAGTCGCCGTAAAAAGCGCGGGTTTTAAAAGTTCCGTTTTTTTCAGCACTGCCGGACACCCGGGTCCACCATTTATTATATACAAAGTCACGGAATACCTCACCCTGCGGGGTGATTGTCCAGTCTTTTCTCCACAACGCAGTCCATGGCTGCCAATGCGCACCTGCCCAGAATCCCCATATCAATATTGCCTCTACATTCGGATGTGCAAAATAGACGGGAAATATTTTTTTCATTTCTTCGGCCTGAGCTTCCTCATTTTCCGCATCAAAAAGTGCTTCTGTAATTTTTAGAGGCAGTCCGAACTGCGACAATAGATCCAGAGCTTTCTGAACATGCTCAACTGACATAGTAGACTTATATGGCGTACCCTGATGCCCCTGGCATCCGATGCCGCCAATTGGAACGCCGCTCGCAATCAAATTTTTTATCTGTGTTATATATGATTCGAGATTAAATCCGCCGTCGCAGAGAATGCCGTACTCATTTACAAACAAAACGGCATCCGGATTGGTCGACTTAACCAGCCATGCCATTTCGTTTATTATGCCGTAACCCAGTCTTCGCCTGAAATAATCGTTATGCACCATTTCATTATTCAGATCGAATTCGCTTATACGCCCTTTAAAATGAGCAGTCACATCAAGCGCGCGTCTTACAACTGCAGCTCTCAGCTGTTCGTTATTCAGCTTGTTGAGCCACGGCATGATATAATCGTCTTTGTCCCAGAAAACACAATGGCCGCGCATGGGGATATTCAATTCACTGCAGAACTCCCATATCCTGTCGGCCAGATAGTAATCGACTTTGTTTTCCTTCACTTCACAGTCGTACCATTTCAATGCGTTTTCATGGACAGCATAATTGAAATTATCACCGAGAATTTTCAGGAACATTTTTCTGTCTTTTGAAGATACGGCTTTCTTATGTTTCTCGGGAAGCTGATCTGAAATTGCGGTTCCGAATGAAAATTCATGGCGCAGCTGCTGAATCCTTACTTCGGATACCGGTCGTGTCTTAACTGTAATATCTCCCATCCGCAATTTTGCTATTCTTGCATCCAGATCAGATTTCAATATCTTTATCCCTTCTTAATTATCATTGTAAATTATTTCAACAGCATAAGTTTCTTTGTTTCTGAATAACTATTCCTGCCGTTCGTTTGATGCACTTGCAGTCTGTAGAAATAAACACCGCTTGAAAGCCTGCTTCCGTCAAATGTGGCTGTATATGTTCCAGTATTTTGATTTCCTTCAAACAATGTAGCGACTTCCTGTCCGAGAAGGTTATATATTTTTAACAATACACGGCCGTTCTGAGGAATTGAATACTGAATCTGCGTACTTGGATTAAACGGATTGGGATAATTCTGTTCCAATCTATAACGTAACGGCATAGTTGATGCTGTTTCTTCTACCCCGGCTGGATGATCTTTAACATATTGAATCAGCCAGGACATAGCCGGTCTCGATGTGAAATCGGCATGAACCAAGTAACAGGTATTTTGCCACATACGGCCTTCAATATATCCCCACAAAGTTATTCCCTTTACTCCCGGATGGTTCCACAATGTCGGGAATATTCTTTGATAAAATTGCAGCTGTTGATTATCATCAGCAGTACCTGCATCACTCGCATTTCCCAGATCAAATTCAGATATATAAATAGGCAATCCGGTTGCCGCAAGTCTGCTAAGATTGTATCTGAATGTACCCGTATCTCCGCTTTCCAACTCAAATCGATGGCCCTGTACGCCAATTCCATCGATAAGACCTCTGTCATTTAATATATTGATAATCTGTAAATAATTAGTCGTGGCATTATTATCGTTGATAATGCCGTAATCATTTAAAATCAATTTCGTATTCGGCATGTATTGCCTTGCTTTTGTAAATGCCCACACAACCCAATCCCATCCTGTAGTACCGTTACCGCCTATTGCATCTTTATAATTTGCGCGTCCTCCGAGTCCATCGGGCGGATTATGGTTGGGTAGAGGTTCATTGACAACATCAATCAAATCCATATCGGGAAATTTTTCTCCTACCATTCTAATCCATGTTTCGAGGTAGAAAACCTTCTGCGCTGAATCAAGACTTGATATCCACGTTGGCTGCTGCTGGCCCCAAATCAGGCAGTGATCCTTAAAAATTAAATTATTGTTCACTGCAAAATTATATGCCGCTGTCAGAGGGCTCCAATTCCATGCAGTTGTATCTATTGATGAACCAGCTACGGATACAAATTTACCCGCGTTCTCGGGCGTAAGTTGGTTCCAATAATTTAGAAATATACTCTCCGGTGGATCGCCCACATTGCCTAAGAATTTATCCTGACCCGCCGCTAATGCCGGCCCTTTATATATCAAGCTTGTATCGACTGCTTTTCCTGTAGATGAACCGGCTTGTATGCTGTCAAGATTATTTACGGTATAATATAAATACGATTTGCCGAACGCTAATTTATCTATATCCAGTCCGTCTTCGCGGCTGGCGATTTGGAATACTCTTGTAAGACTATCCATACTTACATAAAATGAATCTCCCTTACTATTGTAGACATTCTTAGTGATGTTAATCCATTTCCAGACTCCGCTGCCAATCGAGCCCGGTCCGTCTACAAAATCCCCTGCATTTGAGAAGCCTGCATTTGCAAGACCGTTTACCATATACCAATCATCAGCAGAAGCAGTATCCTTTATACCGAATCCATGGCCGTAAAAGAAGCTGTCATCATTGAAAGTACTAGCACCGACACGAACGCGTGCAAAGAGATTATAACTTCCCGAATCGGCAAAAGTTACCTGATAGGTTTTTATTCGGCTGGAATCACCCGGGTAGGTAAGATTTGCATTATTCGTTGTTGGACTTATATAAGTAACATCACCGCTTTGCATAACAGCATAATGACTTCCGCCGGTACCTGATTCTGCCTCAACGATGACTGGTTTTTTTGAATCATTTACATTGACTATTTTCAGATTATCGATATAGATTATATTTCCGACATTTGTTGCAAAGTTAAAATGGATAGGAGCTCTCGCATATGTCTGCTGGTCATTTATCGTAAATGAAAAACTGAATTGCTGCCAGCTTGTGGTTATATTTGGACTGGAGGGACGTATTTGACCATATTCACTGTAGGCATAGTTACCCACTGAAAATACTGCCTGTCCGCTCGCATTCTGTGCTTTTGCCCAAATTGTAGCGAGATATGTTTCACCAGGAATTACGGGAATACTGTCGCCTATCAGTTGTATACTCCAGGCGTCCGGGCCTATGGCATTTATGCCGACTTTAATAGCGCGGCTTCCGCTTTGAACTGTATCACTAATAATTTCAATTGTCGGTGCAGGACTGATACTCCCATCCACTTCAATTACCCACCCATTTACGTCTGTTCCTGAAACCGGTCCCACACTGCATTCCTCAAAACTTCCATTGGTCACAAGCTGTGCCTGTAAACCGGCAATTACCAGTAATATCATTATACCAACAGCTGCTGGTCTAAATAAAAATTTTGCTCCTTTTTTCATAACTCCTCCTGATGTAAAAATTATTATATCGTTTATTTTTCTATTTAATCAATACGAGTTTTTTAGTTTCAAAATAACCTTTTACTGCTCCATTTTGTGCATGCCATTCCTGACCGACTGGATACACCTGCAGCCGGTATAAATATACACCACTCGGATAATTCCGTGCGTTCCATTCGACAGCATGTTCACCGGCAGATTGATTTCCATTTACCAATACCGCTGCTTCACGTCCGAGCATGTCATATATTTTTAAAACGATTTTGCTATTCACTGTCAACTTATAACTTATTACTGTTTTTGGATTAAATGGATTTGGATAATTTTGATAAAGACGGTAACGATCAGGATTAACAGCAGATTGTTCATCCATAGCGCCGGTTATATTGCTTTTTCTAATAACAACGTCTCCGCCATCCGGGACCGCATCGAACATCATATATCTCAACGTATCAATATCAGAGGTCACAACATCCAGAGGCATACCGTTTTGATCCGCCGTCGCAGATATCCAATCGTTCGGAAGCGGCCTGCGAATAGTCACCGGCACATTGTAAATATCATTATCAAGCGTATCAGTTACCTGTAAAATGATTGTGCTGTCCTGGCTTGACGTTTCTGTTACCGAGAGGCAATTTCTTTCTCTTATATAACGGGCGGCATTTCCAAATGATGTTACCCAAACTTTTTCTTTCTGCTCGTACAGATGCTGAACGCTAGCTCTAAGAACTCCCGAAGATAAAGGCGAATAGCCCCCATCGTCATCTATACCATGAATCAGGTAAACTATCCATCCCTTAAAAGTAAGTGCATAATTCAGATTATTTTCAAAATCCCCTGCTGTCTCTACCGATCCGCTGCTCCCGCATATAATCGAACTTACACACATAAAATCAACCGGGGTGCTTCCTTCCACAAACTGCTGGCAGCCTCTTGCAGCAACAAAATATAAAGCACAGATCGAATCATTTCCCGGAGCACAATATGGATAAGCCAAAGTAATGCATTTTGGGCCTGTGATATTTGTGTTAATCAAATTAGATGCCGTCGATATCTCCAGTTCCTCCTGCTCGTCGGTTATATCCCTAAAATCAGCATGCGATACTGTATGATTTCCCACTTCATGGCCGTTAGCGACAGCATTACTTAAACCTGACCAATTCGGCGACCAATTCGTTACTGTGAAAAGCGTCAGCTTAAAACCGCAGCTATCAAACATCGGAACCGCTACTTTAAGCTGATTAGTACAATTGTCGTCAAAAGTGTAACTAACAGCTGCATCACGAAATCCCATCCAGGTGCCTACTTCGTAAGGAGAAACAATAGTCTGTGAATAAACCGGTATGCTGAATACAAGAAAAATGAATATATGTATTAAACAGGCAACTTTTTTTTGCAGCATCTTTATTGTTTCTTCGTTGTTATAAATATAAATTTTTGTCTCTACCCTCTTTATATTTTATCGCATCCTATTTTATGATATTGTTTTGCTTAAGCAGATCCCTTATCTCAGCAAAGCTGTCTATTAAAGCTTGCTTGCTGAAGCCGTTATGTTTTGCACCTTTAATAGTAATCAGTTTGTTCGGCACGCCGGCTTTATCCAGCTCTTTATGCAGACGTACAACCTGAGAATACGGCGCAATATCATCTTCGTCACCGTGTATGCTGATTATAAGCGGAAGGCCGGGACGGACATACGTGATAGGCGAGATTTGTTTTGCAAGCTCCATCCTGCCGTCCATACTGCCGAACCATTCTATCGCATAATGTTTTGCATTAGGGCATTCAAGCATATCTGCTACATCTGCAATACCATACCAGCTTATTATTGCAGATACTCTTAACTCCGGTTCCTTCTCATTCCTCCAGCGATCATCTCCTTGTGTCGGACATTGCCTGTCGAATTTTGTTTTGGCTGGCAGCATCCCGGTCGTCAACGCAAGATGTCCTCCCGCTGAACCGCCTGTCAGGACTATCCTTGATATATCAAAATTGAAACGCCTGGCATTGTACACTACCCATCGCAGAGCGCACCGGCAGTCTTCCACTGCAGCCGGCGCCGGTGAGTTTTCGGCTAACCTGTACTCGACGTTAATTACAGCCCAGCCAAGCGACAAATAAGGAAGCAGCTGAAAAACATTACGCTCTTTTGCTCCGCCTACCCATCCGCCTCCATGGAAAAGCACTAATGCTGCCGAGGGTACCGAGCGGTTTCTAGGCAGATACAGATCGAGTTTTAATTCGGTATTGTTCGCTTTTGAATACGTGATATTCGGAATTATATCATATTCTCCCGACGCATAGTCAACCCAGTTATCCGGCATTGATGATTGAGCTTGTGCAAATCCCGGATAAATCACGGATATGCATATAATCAATAATTGGAATATCAAATTTTTCATTGTATACATGCAAAAGTTGTATTATTTCGTAATGCAAATATAAACTTACAATACGAAAAAGCAAAGATTATTAACATTATCCAATTTAACGGATTTTCTGCCATCTGAACTGTTTTTTTTACTTTCTATAAGCGAAATAAAGCATTCTTTCGTCAGATATTTTAAAATTACTAACGCTGTTTTTGAATACCGCTATGCCTTATTTACACATTACTCCAATTCCAGTGTAACAACCGATTTCGACGGCAGTGATATTTGAACCGTATTATTTTTTAATTTATATCCTGAAAAAGGCCGGCAATTTACGTTTTCCGGCTTATTAAAATCATTATATGCATTCATGGCAGAAGCCGTTACAATTTCTCCCTTTACTTTGGATAATTTGTTTATACCTCTTATTTCAACTTCGACAGATGCATCCTTGTTCGGATTGATATTGCAAAGAGATAAATGAGTTTTTCCGCTGTTATCTTTTGATGCAGATGCACTTACGCTTGGAAGAGTCATACCGTTAAACGAATAATCTTCGCAGACTAAATTAATCGGCAGCAGTGTTGCATCCTGATGCACTTTATACATTTTAAAGACATAAAACGTCGGCGTTTTTACCAGCTTATCATCTTTGGTAAGCAGCATCGCTTGAAGAACATTAATTGTCTGGGCGATATTTGCCATTTTCACACGACGCGCATGGTTATTAAAAATATTTAAGTAGAGTGCTGCCGTAACCGCATCGCGCACTGTATTCTGCTGGTATAAGAAACCGGGATTAGTCCCTGGTTCAACTTTAAACCAGTTACCCCATTCATCGGCTATAAGGCCAATTTTATTTGCTGGATCATATTCATCCATCAAGGCAATGTGGCGTTTAAGCCGCTCTTCCATGATGATTGTATTCTTCATGGTATGGAACCAATCGTTTTCATTAAAATCCGTCGCAGAAGTTTTATCGTCCCAGCCATGACAGAACGTATAATAATGAAAAGAATAGCCATCAATTAAATTTTTAAATTTTTGAGTTTTCTTAAGAACTGTCTCTGTCCAGTCAAAATCCGGATCAGTCCCCCCGCTGGCAACGCGATAAAGATTACCGTATCGTAAATATGTTGAAAATTGCTTGAACTGATCCGCATAGTATTCCGGTATCATATTTCCGCCGCAGCCCCAGCTCTCATTTCCCACTGCCCAGTATTTTACATTCCATGGTTTTTCACGGCCGTTTTTCTTACGCAGGTCTGTCATCGGACTTTTAGCGTCTGAATTAACATACTCCACCCAATCAGATGCTTCCTGGACCGTACCGCTGCCCACATTGATGCATATATAAGGTTCAGAATCCAGCAATTCACACAGCAGAAGAAATTCATGAGTACCGAAACTGTTGTCCTCAGTAACACCGCCCCATGTTGAATTGATAATGGAAGGACGTTGATCGCGAGGACCTATTCCATCTTTCCAATGATACGTATCGGCAAAGCATCCTCCAGGCCAGCGTATTACCGGCGGAGCTATTTCGCGGATAGCTGCAATAACATCATTCCGGATTCCATGAGTATTGGGAATTGAAGAATTCTCTCCAACCCAAAATCCGCCGTAAATGCATCTGCCTAAGTGTTCTGCAAAATGGCCGTATATATTTTTGCTGATTTTCTCAGTCCCGAGATCTGCATTGACTATCACCCGATTCGGTTTATCTGCGGCAATTAGACCCGTAAAACTCAGAATTGTAACTGCCAGAAAGACTCTTATAAATAACATAATCTAATCTCCTTAAAATTATTTTAATAAAAACATTTTTTTTGATTCAAAATAGCCGGATTCCTTCAATTTAATGGTATAAAAATATACGCCGCTTGCCAATCTTGAAGCATTGAATGTCACCGAATGTCTGCCCGCCGGATATTCTCTTCCTGCCATTTCTGTTATTTCCTCACCCAGAAGATTGTATACTTTCAGTGAAACAAAGGAATAATTCGGGATTTCAAACGTAATCATAGTAGACGGATTGAAAGGATTGGGATAATTCTGCCCCAGTTTAAAAATATACGGCGATCTGCCGGTTTTAAATTCACCTACAGAAGTAGTTTTCTCGGGATTAGAACTATCTTTAAAAATCAGCCATTTAAGCATAAATAGCTTGGCAGTACCGGCTCCTTTAAATTTTAAATATACATCATGCCTGCCTGATACCGGCGTTAGAATATTCGTTGTAAATTCATTATAGGTAGTCCAGCTTCCGGTACTGCTTACGGTGCATTCTGCAATTTTAGTCCCGGTATCGAGCGAATCGAGCCAGACTTCAACCACACCGCCTTCAGCGGCGCTCGAAGCGGTTATCATAAGCGAATCAGGTTTTTTATTATATTCCGTGCCGCCAAATTCAACTCCCGCATACAACTCCCAGTCGTTATTATGAATATTATCCAGCGAGCTTATTCCGCTCACTTTTGATGAAACAGTTGTTCCGTACTGGTTAGCCGGGCATTCAGCCAGAATGGGAGTATATGCGTCGCGATAAATGTAAAAATCGAAATACGCAGGACTGTTTATAACATATAAACCCTGCCGTGTTCCTGTAAAAGTTGAAAAGTCTGAATAAGAATCTATTGTAGAAATATCAAAGTCTTGACCAACCTTAGTCCATTCAAGACCATCCGGACTGAAATACCCGCTTATACTGTGGTTCACCCTGGTAATTTTTAACCAAACAGTGTCTCCTGCAATATTTTCAGATCCATATTTGTTATCATCAAAATTAAAAAAAATTGTTTTATGTCTTACCTCGTTTATTGAACTATATAATCTTACACTTGATTTTTCATCCCCTCTGAGGATTATTAGCCCCGCTTCATCACTCAGTGTTTGAGCGTTAAATACCAGCCGGGTAATCAGCGAATAATTATGTTCGCCGTCATTTTTGGATATAATGTTAGGTTTTCCTGTTTTTGGTGATATGCGCAGCCAACCGGATTGATCGGTGAGCGAATATTTATCATCCGGAGTATAACCCAGAAATGACCATTCAGGATTCATTTTATCAGAAGTAAAGAAATCGGATTTAGGCACCATCCAGGGAATACCGCTGCTGGGCAATTTGGGTGCTGTAAAAGATGTATTTATCGGGTAATCAGCTGTAGGTTTGTTATTCGTATCATAACGCACCTGGTTCAATAATCCCTGACGCCCCTGTCCCTTCCATTCGCCTTTTGCATAGAGCGGATGAATCACCCAATATGTACTATCGGCAAGCATGATAACATTGGAACTATGGTTTGGACTTGTAAAGAGAGAACCCGATTTGAGCGGATCGCTTTCGTTAAAGAAATCACCGAGCATTTCCCAGGAAGACTGATCGGCAGTAAGCGTATCGCTTCTCATAACCTTTTGTCCCCCGCTTAAATCACGTGCAAACGAGTAGTAATAATAGCCGTTATATTTCCACATCACCGGACCTTCAGCCCAGCTGTACGGGTATGAAGGAGAAGGATTCAACCAATTTAAATTATACACTACTCCAGTCGGCTGTCCGTCGTCTCCCAATTCCACAATTCCATTATTCGGCTGTCCGTTTTTAACTACCAAATACCATTTGCCGTCGTCGTCAATAAAAATCGAATTGTCGTAACCCAAACCATAAGAGAGCTGTGCCGGATTATTCACTGCAGTCGGCATACTCCATGGGCCTTCCGGATTATCTGCGGTTACAAAGTGCATAGTATTTGCCCTTGAAAAAAAGTCCCAATACTTGCCCTTGTAATAGACCATATGTCCTCCCCAGCATCCGCCTCCCGGTGAATCGCCATAACCTGACCATGCAGCACTGACCGGCTGCGCAATCGCTTCCCAATGAACAAGATCTGTTGAATGATAAATAACCGGTGTGACGTTGAAGGATGAACCGGTTGTATAATAATCATCGCCAATCTTGGTAACTGTACAATCGGGATGGTCTCCGGGAATAACCGGATTCATATATGTAGACTGCCCGTATACCAGGTAACCCGGAAGCAGGCATAAACCGAGTATTATAAAAGATTTTTTCATTATTATTCCTTTTTATAATTGCCTGTATTATTATGTTTTTCAGTCATTTGACAATTTTGAATTTCCACCCTGCAGACAATTATACTAAATCAGGCTATTATATTACAGCCATTTTGTCGGAATAAGTAACCAGATTGCGCAATTAAACATTCTGATGTAATTGATGAAGTTTCCGGAACTGGTATAGTCCAATTCCTCTTTCTTTTTTAAAGTAGCGGGCAATGTGCTCTACGTCTGTAAAGCTGAAATGGGATGAAATTTGTGAAATAGGTAAATCCGTCTCCAGTAATAATTTTGAAATCCACTCTACACGCACTTTTCGAATCTCATCGTAGATGGACATGTTAATCATTTTCCTGAATCTTTGTTCCAGTGACCGCCTGCTGACGTCGGTTGCCTTTACCACATCTCCGACCATGATTTTGTTTCTTGCATTTTTCCTTATAAAACGCATCGCAGAGGCGACTTCCTTATCTTTGACTGCAAGAATATCCGACGACTGCCGTTGGACTATATATGTGGGAGTAACAATTATTTGCTGGCCATTAATTTTTTTAACATTTATCAGCTTAAGCAGCAATTCAGCAGCTTTATAACCCGCGTATTCCGCGTTTAATGCAATGCTTGTCAGCGGGGGATCTCCAATTTCACAGATCATCGGATCGTTATCTACGCCTACCACAGCTACATCCTCCGGTACCTTAAAATTGTTAAGTTTGCAGACCTCCAGGATATGCTGTCCTCTGTCATCATTGCATGAAAATATTCCGATCGGTTTCGGCAATTTTTTTATCCATTCACTTACATGCTGCTGTTCTTTTTCCCAATCCTGAGTGCAGTCTTTTTGCTGCTGGGTATATATATACGTCTTACGTCCGGATTTTTTATTAAAATAGCTGAAATATTTCTTTCGTTTGTTCGACCAATCGTAATAGTCAAAACCGCAGAATGCAAGATTTTTATATCCTTTTTCAACAAAATGTTCGCTTGCCATTTTTGCAATCAGGCGGCAATCCGTTTTTATAACCGGCAAATTTCTTGGAGATGATGAATTATGTATGACAAGAATCGTCGGTATTTTTAATTTGAGCAATTCCTTCGTTATCAACGAATCACGCATAATGATTCCATCCGGTTTCCAGCTTTTTAAATGCGGGATAGAAGATACAAGGCCAATCGGCTCTTTGTAAAAAGACCATGGGCCGTTGAGTCTTGAGTAACGTGCTATTCCAATAATTAACTGTCTTCCGAATTCACGTGATGTTTCAACTAGTAAAACAATTCGTTTCATATTGCCAAAATTTTACTCTTGTCGTGATACTCTATTATGCCAATCGCAATAAATTCGCTCAAAGAAAGTATTGCGATTGGCCGGCTATTCAAAATATTATGACCGTTTCTGCTGGTCTGTCAATTTTTATATCAATTCAATCAGATACACCGGGCAATGCCAGCAGCTTTTGAATTTCCTGATTATTAATATTTTCCTTCGTTACAATCTGCACATCAATATCTATTTTCTTTGGGATTTTCTTTCCGCGTATATGATCCACCAAAGTCTTAACACTCTGGTATCCGATACGTGCCGGATCCTGTACGATCAGAGCATTTACTTCTCCCTTTTTCAACGCGTCGACAACAACGGATGGTGAATCGAAACCTACAAATTTTATTTTACCTGCCAATTTAGCATCCCGCAAAGTATACAGCATACCTACCGTTGTCGGTTCGTTTGGACAAAAAACTCCATCTGCTGCCTGAAGTTTATCTAATATACTTTTACTAGTTTTATTTGCCCCATCTAAGGTACCGCCGGAATATTGATCTTTTTCTATTAATTCAATGTTAGGGTAACCGGCCATTGCTTCGAGAAATCCTTCCTCACGTTCTGTGGTATTAGCCTGGCCTTTTACATGCCGAAATAACACAACCTTACCTTTACCTTTTAACAGTTTAGCCAGATGTTTTCCCGCAAGATCGCCTGCTTTTCTGTTATTTATTCCGACGAAACAAATATAATCCTTCCCCGCCACTCCCTTGAGTGAACTGTCAAAAATCAAAACTGGTATTTTTTTATTCATTGCTTTAGAGACTATTGGCGCCAATTCATTTTGACTTAACGGTGAAAGCATAATTCCTGATATATCAGCAACAGCGTATTTCTCAAATATTGAAATCTGTTGATCAACATTGTCTTCTGATGCCGGGGCATCCCATATAATTTCTATACCGGAAAGAGCAGTAGCTCCCAACTTTGCACCCATTTTGATAGATTTCCAGAATACTGATTCTCCGCTTTTAGGAATGATTACAATTTTTGATTTCCCCTGTGCTAATACTGAAGTTTGCATAGTAAGAAAGACTATCGCTATTACCAGGCATAAGAATGTGGTTCTCATTTTGGTTGCTCCTGATTTTGATATTATTAATTAATTATTTTGTTGATTTACTAATATCTGCAATACAATCATAATATCATCTGCTCAATAATATAAAATAAAAATCAACAATTAACATTATTTTCATTCCTTGACCGTCGTCGGTCTATCCTGGATTACTGACCAAATAATACAAATAGTATAAAAATATTTACCACAAATATCGCCTCAAATCCTTTGATATATTTTGTATTATCAATTCGATGCAAACATAGTCACACTCATCGGTTCCAGCGTACAAGAGTAACTGCTGTTTGTTACATCAATTTCATTACCCTATTTGTTAATGACATAAATATGAAAAAGTTAAATTTTTCATAAAATATCTTATAACCGGCTTTCAATAACAACCCGAGTTTCCTTTAATCCCGGTGACTCAGCTTTAATAGTTATCATACCCTGTTTTCCCGCTATCGAACGAACGATTACCACAGTCAGACCGTTGAAAGCTTTGCGTTCGTGTGATGGAAATGGGATCATATCGGTAGGATCACCGTTATCTGTAGCCGCTATTTCGCCGGGACCTTCGATACTGAATTTGATCAGATTATCAGCCCGCGGAACTGTTAATCCGTTCTTGTCGGCAATACTAACAGTTATAAAAGATAAATCCCGGCCGTCAGCGGTAATTTTATTTTGATCTGCCAGAACCTCAAGTTTTACAGGTGAATCCGTGGTTTTTACAATATCTTCAGCCCATTTCTTTCCGTTTTTACGAACAATAACTTTCAATTCACCGGGTTCATATCTAACTTCATCCCAGCGCAGCCGGTATTCATACCGGCCTTTTTTCTTTTTTCCTAACGACTTGCCGTTGAGAAATAGTTCAGCTTCGTCGCCTGAAGTAAAAACATGAACCGGAGTTATTTCACCGGTACGTTCCGGCCAATTCCAGTGCGGAAGGATATGTGCCATCGGAAATTCCGGGCGCCAATGTGATTGATAAAGATAAAAACGGTCCTTTTTTAATCCGGCGAGGTCTATGATTCCCGAATACGAACTTCGGGAATCATAGTAGGGCAATGGCTCGCCGAGGTAGTCCCAACCGGTCCAGACAAACTCGCCTGCCACGAAAGAATGCCTGTCGATTGAACCAAAAACTTTATCGGGTGAGGAACCGTAGTCAGCTGAATGCATCTCGTATGCACTGACCTGACGGATATTAGAATCGCCGCCTCTTCCGTCCCGTACCGGTGCACTGATGCCGCTAATTACCGGGAAGAGATAAACACCCCGGCTGCTGAGCGACGAGGCAGACTCGCTGGTAATAATGACCTTGTCCGGAAATTTCGAATGGTTGATATCATACTGCGGTGCAGTGCGGATACGATCGGTTCCTTCAAATTCGGGAAATTGGCGAATACCCTCGCCCTGGTAATTTAATCCGATAACATCAAGGACAGCGGGCAGCGGCATATCAGGCTTTGCCCAGTTCATTCCGCTTGTAACGGGACGCGCCAGATCTTCTTCTCTAATTATATCATACAGCTGTTTAGCTAATTCAGCTCCTTCTTCACCCGTATATTGTTCTCCCACTTCATTTCCAATACTCCACATTATTACAGAAGGACTGTTCCGATCACGGCGTATAAAAGCGCGCAAATCCTGTTCATACCAGTCCGGAAATATCAGATGGAAATCAAGCGATGTCTTTTTCCTTTTCCATACATCGAATATCTCGCCCATTACTAAAAAGCCCATCCGGTCCGTTAACTCGAGCATCTCAGGAGCCGGCGGATTATGCGATGTGCGGATTGCATTGCATCCCATCTCTTTAAGCATTTCAAGCTGGCGTTCAGCCGCCCTAATATTAAAGGCAGCGCCCAGCGCACCAAGATCATGGTGCTGATTGACACCCTTTATCTTTATTAACTCACCGTTAACAAATATTCCCGAGTTCGGATCAAAACGCAGGGAACAAATACCAAATGCAGTTTCGTATTGATCTATTTGTTTCCCATCCTGATAAAGCGAGGTAACTGCGATGCAGCGGTTTGGAGTCTGCGTCGGAGGCGGCCCCCATAACTTCGGATTTTTCAGTGTGACAAGACTTTCAAATTTAGCTTTTCCTCTTGAGGCCACCGGTATCTTTAACTTCTCGGAAGTTGAAATCGCTTTCGCACTTTTACTGCCGTCCGCATTTAAATAGAAAATCTGCGTTACCATATCCACTAAAACATTATTCCTTGAATCGTTATCGATGGAAACTTCCAGCCGGATTACAGCGGAGCTTTTCGTTGCATTTTTTGTCGTGATATAAGTGCCCCAATGACCTACATGAACCGGATTGGTCTTGACCAGCCAGACATTACGGTAAATTCCACCGCCGGGATACCATCGTGATGAGCTTGGTGGATTATCCAAACGGATTGCCAATTGATTTTCACTGCTAGGTACGATATAAGGTGAGATATCAACGCGCCATGAAGAATAACCGTAAGGCCAGCCGCCGGCCAGCTTGCCGTTTACCCAAACCATGGCATAAGACATTGCGCCGTCAACATCGAGAAAGATAGATTTTCCCGTGTCTGATGCTGGGATGTCGAGCTTTTTTCTGTACCATGCCACGCCGGGACTCGGCAATCGACCCATACTGCCCCCTACTTCATCATTCCAATCTTTTAAAAAAGGTCCCTTAATTGCCCAGTCATGCGGCAGATTCACCAGCTCCCACGGACTATCATTGAAATTTTTCTGAACAAATGGGAATTCACTGCCTGGATTCCCTTTGGGACGAACGTACCTTTTTGTCACATCTTTGATGAAGTTATTGCCTGTCGGCAATATCCAAGGTTCAAGCACGGTTTGTTCAGTTTTTACATTTTCCGCTTCGGTTGGTTTTGCATCTGCAGGCCTGTCATCCATCCGGCCTTTAATTTTAGGACGTACATCATATATCAGATCATCTCCCTTGGCCATCCAATCATATTTAAAAAACCGCCAGTTTTCGTTAATAGAAATACGAAGCCGTGCATTACTGCTGCTGTTTGTTCCCGTAACTTTTGCCGATACTGTAAAAAAAGGAAGGATGATAATTACAGAAAGAAGAACTTTTACAATTTTCTTCTTTGGTTGATATTTAGTCTCCTTTATTTTAATTCTTATCATATAAATACTGAGTCAGTGAAGTAAATATATAATATATATTATCGTCAAGATAATATAATGAATTTAAAGCATCCTTTTAAAGCCACTTTGTTTAGATAAATAACCAGATTGCGCAATTCTATATTTTCCATGCGAGAGATAATACTGTTTAAATAAATAACGGATTGGTCTGAGGTAGTTTTAACTTCAGTGAAGATTGATGTTTAAATATGTATAAATCAGGCCTGCGTACATTTTAATAGGTATACACAACTCCGCCCATCTGCGGGAGTGTAAATTTCCCCTTATAATATTGCGGTTACATGCCGGAATTATTGATCATCCAGCACTCTCCGACTTGAATAATTCAATTTTTATGACGTATATACCACCCGACAGTTAGTTCGACACGAATTTGGTAATACTCGATACATCCAATTTTTAAAAAATATTCTGCCTGAAATCAAAATATCGTTCTCCTTCACGCATTTTTTATCGCTGGATGTAACATACGGAGTGAAAGAAGCTGCACTTCCATTAAATTTTGATATTACAATTTTATTCCCCAATATATTCTAATCATTTGCTCAATCTAAATTAGTATCGTATTTCCGGCTATTATTTGTAATTCATCACTTTAATAAAACAAGTTTCTTGGTCAGTACAACATTATTTACCTTTAGCCGGTAAAAGTAAACTCCGCTTCCAATCTGCTGACCAGCCGAGCTTCTTCCGTTCCATTCGACTGTATAAGCACCGGCATTTTTTACTTCATTAACCAGCGTAACAATTTCTCTCCCGAGTATATCATAAACTTTAACGGACACACAGCTGTGTGTCCCTACATTGTATTTTATGATTGTCACTGCATTAAATGGATTGGGATAATTTTGTTCAAGCTTAAATTCACCCGGAATGTATGGGTGTTCATTAACACCAACGGCATAATTGAAACCGTAATGCAGCCACTTGTTTATAGTATCATTCTCTGCTTCTTCCTGCATTTTCCACTGCTGGTATTCTGCCGGCCACCAGTGGTATAAATCCCCGAGCGGAAATCCGCCTATGCCTGCTGTCCTTATTGCCTCATTTGTATAGCCAAGATTTTCTTCCAGCGGCCATTTTTGATTAATACTATTTTCCGGTTTCCACGCCCATGCATGATCCTCGGAATCAAACCATTTGTGATATAACCATATTTTGATTTTTTCCGTGTCACTTGGTGGATTTAATAATTCAGGATTTATAGAATCATACAAATTCGCTCTGTTCATAAATGGGAAAACCTTATTTCCCCCGGAATCGGTCGAGTCAAAAAATCTTAATGTTCTCAGCCCAAGCATCGGCTGAGACACCGGTATATTATTAACTTGCCCTGATTCACGCCAAATTATACTGGCAGGATTATTATACATCCAATCACCCAGCCATTTCTCTATATAATAACTGCTGTTTGTAAATAAAATATGACGATCCTGTTCAGTAAAAGGAAAAGAATAAGTCGTACCGTAATAAGAATGATTTAGACTGTCAATTCTTAAAGTGCCGCCGTAGGGTTCCACGTCCAAGATAGGAATATGCCCGTACATATAAGTATTTTCAAGAATACAATTCGTTACCGAAAGCTTATTCCACCATCCGGATTCCAACGAATACATCGCAACATTGAGAAATGTGCAATGATTGAATTTCACATAATTGTAATATTCACCTTTTTCCTGCATCAAAACGTATCCGATATTAGCAAATGTACAATTCTCAAATATTAGTGTATCTCCGTTGAAACCCGTGGAATTGAATGGGAAAGACAGTGCTCTTCCATAATATCTGAAATGCATATCTGTGCAATTTTTCCAGTAACAATTCTTGAAGGTACCCCTGAAATTATTGCACGCGATCGTCACCGATCCTTCACTCTTCGGTCCGATAGTCGCATAATCAATAATTACTCCTTCGAAGTTACACCTGCGTACCGTGGATAAAGAATCTTTCTGAAAAACAATACCGGATCCGACCTGCTGACCTTGTGAATCAGCATAAAACATCCAAATATTCTTGAGTATTAAGTCCCCATAGCAGTTAAAAAAGTAATTTCTTCTTGTTGTATCAGATACAAAATCAGGCCATACAGGCGGCGGTACGGCTTTCCATAAAATCTGAGGCGGCGCAGTCTCCTGCGTGTTGCCGGGTTCTTCGCCGATAATTTCGAGTGTTTGCCCCGAAGGAACTACTATCTCACCGGTTTGGATATAATATCCGTATGGTTTTAATTTGAAAACAGTATTTGATAATGTACCGGCATTAACCGCTGCCTGAACATCATTATTGAGAGTCCCTTCCATACCAGTATCCCAATAATCCGGTACATTAATTACCTGTTTTTGTGAAAATAACGGCGCACAAAAGATACTTAAAAAAAGCAATAAAGCTAATAATTGTTTCATAGCTGTAATTCCTTAAAAAAATGAATACAAGCCAATCAACAGTAATATTAATGCATTACTTTATCAATAATAACTTTTTTGTTTCCACAAATTTGTCTGATGTTAATCTATAGAAGTATACACCGCCTGATAACTTGCTTCCGTTAAGTGTCGCTTTGTAGCTCCCCGGTCTGCGTACTCCTTCAAAAAGTGTCATAACTTCTTGTCCGAGCAGATTATAGATTTTAAGTCTGATATGAGCCGTCGCAGGTACCTGATAACCGATCACTGTTGACGGATTGAATGGATTCGGATAGTTTTGAGACAGTACAAAAGCATCCGGAATTAACTCCGATTCTTTTACATCAACTATCTGGCTTCCTGTTACAAAAGTTGTCGAAGAAGAAAAATCACTTTCTCCTTTTGAATTTGCGGCACTCACGCGCCAGTAGTATCTCGTATTAGAATCAAGCGGATTCAACTGTAAAACCGTATCAACTACCGATGTATCTACGATAAATGCCGAGAAAGTACTGCTCGTTGAAACCTGAAGGTGGTATGTTGCCGCAGAATCCGAAGCGTGCCATACCAAAAGCGGATTACGTGCTTCACCTGTCGTACCCTTGGGCGAAATGAGTACAGGTGGAAATGGACTGATAACATAATTGCGCAGCCATTTAAGCGCCGGGCGCTCCGCTCTTCTCTCGTCAATTAAATATGCATTCCCCTGCCATACATCATCATAATAGTAACCCCAAAGAGTTATACCTTGAACAGCAGGATGTTCCCAGAAAATAGGGAAATAAGTTTTATAATTAGCAAGCTGAGTATTGTCATCCTCTTCGTTGATATCGAATTCTGTTATGTAAATCGGAAGTCCTGTTGCAGCAAGCCTGTCCAGGTTGCTTTTTATTGTACTAATCGGCCATGAATAACCGCTTCCCTTGAATTCAAAATAATGGCCCTGTATACCTATTGCGTCTATCAATCCTCTCACCTTTAGTGTATCAATAATGCGAAGATACGTACTAGTGGCATTGTAATCTCCCAAAATGCTGTACTCATTCAGGATCAGTTTTACGCTGGAATCACAATATATTCTTGCCAGGCTGAAAGAAGTAACTACCCAATCCCATCCTGTCATCCCGGAACCGCCGAGTGCATTTACATAAGCAGGAACGGCATGAATCGGCTCGTTTACCACGTCAATCATATCCATATCTGGATATCGTTCCCCGACAAGGCGGATCCAGTTTTCAATCTCAGTTCGTTGGGCCGCTGAATCCAGACTGCCGTTGGTCATGAAGGTGGGCTGCTGATTTCCCCAAATCAGGCAATGATGTTTATATTTAAAACCATTTGCAAGAGCATAATTATAAATGGTGTCGAGCCCGATCCAGTTATAATTGCCTGGAGTGCTTTCGACATGTCCCCATTTACCTGAATTCCCGGGTGTTACCTGATTCCAATATTTCGAATAATTTGAGTGAAAACTATTCTGATCGGTAATTGCATTTCCCAGAAATTTTGTCTTGCCTTCGGCTATCGGCTGGCAAAAAGAATTTATAGGTATCAGTATTGTTAAGCAAAGAAATAGAGCTGATACTCTTTGCCGTTTCAATACTATACTCGTATTTATATGACTTATAAACTTCATTGCCAGCTTCCAATTCATTGTTAGAAAACTCCGATATTTTTAGCACTTTATATATTTATTTAACAACACAAGTAAAAAAGACACCTTGTAGCAAATAGTACCAAGGTGTCTTTATCAAATGTGTTTTTAAAAAATCCTGTCGGAATTATTTCAACAAAATCATTTTTTTTGTTTCAGTGAATTTTCCCGAGTTTAAACGATAAAAATATACACCGCTCGGCATATTCTGTGCGTTCCATTCTATCGTGTGTACGCCGGGAGACTTTATTCCATCCACTAATGTCGCGATTTCCCTGCCAAGCTGATCATAGATCTTTAATTTTACGGACTTCATTAATGAAGTCCCTACAGCCGGTACTGAATACCTGATCACTGTCTTCGGATTGAATGGATTAGGATAATTCTGGCCAAGTACAAAAGCTGTCGGCCGATTGGAATTATCGTCATCGACACCTGTCCGTACCAAATTAGTAATTGCATCCTCTAAATTATTTTTAGCATATTCCAATGAATCTGCCGCAGATACGGTCGATGAGTAATTCTTAGATATTATATTCTTTGCTGAGGATAATGCCGAAGATAATGAAGCCCATGATTCAGGCGAATAACCGGTTCCCTGGATAGTATCCGCATAAAAGATCAGTGAATCCAGAGCGTTATAATTCATTCCTACACTCACAACGGCATAGAACGCAGGCTTGCATTGATTATCAGTATTCCATAGCGAGGAAGACTGATTTTTCACAAAGGTCCATTCGTCATTCAGTCCGTCTTTGGATACGTTAATGATTTTACCTCTGCCTGATTTATAACTCCGTTCAACAAAGCATTTAAAAAGCTGACCATATTGCCTGGCCTGTGTTGCCAGAGTTGCATCGGAAGGGTAATTGGTGCCGCTGCTTGTCGAGATGTCCAATTCGGTCACTGCCATTTCCGTGCATATTGTATCGAATTTATCATAACTGGCGATCCATTGTGCAGCATTCGGATTGCTCATCTGGTCATGTTCCTGCATGCCGATACCGTCTAAAAGTCCTGCACGGAAAATCGGTCCGCAAACCCTTACGATTCCATTAGCTTTTGATGCAGTAGACGTGTTGTAATCATTATAATAAAGCTTCATCTGGGTTTCGCCGTACTGAATCGTATACTGTCGTGCGAATTCAAACGCTTTCATTATATAACTGTTATCTCCGAAAGTTACATACCATTCACTTTCAGAAGTTCGGTCGCTGCCCCCGTCTGTAACTGCCTCATTCACAACATCCATGGCCGAAAGCAATCCCGGCCAGCCCTCATGTATCTGCCGGATTACTTCTTTTATGTAATTCCCCATTCTTAAAGTCATTGTATCTTTACTTACACGTGTCCCTGTCGATGTATAGCCTGTGCGAAAAAAAGTAGTACCGGGAGTCTGATTATGCCAAACTAGTGTGTGACCGCGGAATGTAAATCCCTGTCTCTTTGCCCAATTCAACTGCGCTGTTATATTTCCGTTGAATGTCACTTTCGGATGAATATTTATTGAATCCTTCTCCGCCTGGGTAGCAGCAGAATTATATGCTGAAGCGCTGCCGTTAATATCTACAATATATGTTGACTTCATCCAGTTACCGGGGCTCATTGAATTCATGTGATACCTGATTAATTCGCCTCCTTCTCCGTCGGCGTATACCGGAGTTGATTGGCCCGGCACATATGGATCAGTCGGCAGGCCTACATGCGCATAAGATAAAAGACATCCGATAGTAAAATCGTTTGCATATACATCCTTAAGCGCAGGCACATCTGTCTGAATCTGAGCAAATGCAAATACTGCGGTAACCAACGTCAATGCTATCTGAATTGAAAGCCTTCCGCTGTTCCTTTTACATGTTGGTAAGATATTATTCATTTTAATCCTTATGAAATAGTTATGCTTGTTTAGCAATTACTGCTTTTGATTTACTTTGATATAATCAGCAATATCAACGAATGTCGATACCCAGATGTCTTTTTCATTTTGTTTTAGAAAATAAATGAGTTCGCGATGATCTGCCAGCGATACATTTATGGAATGCTCCCCGGCCTACACCGTGAAAAAGAAAAACGAGCAATGAATTGCTTTCAATTGCTTTCTTTACCAATGCAATCATCTGTTTCCCAGATTCCCCGTTAATCATATAACTGCCGATATTATACAAGTCTATATCGTTCAATTTCTGCATTTTTCCCTCGACACCGCGGGCTCCTGCAAAGAGATTCTTTACTGCAGGGACGAATGATGAATCACCTGCTTTCATGTCGCCGCATGTGTATGCAAATGTGCGTCTTATCCTGCCGTCTAACAATTCAAGCAATGTATTTGCCGTCTTAATTTCATCATTGATTCTTTCCAGCGAATAATTATTTAAATCATATGAGGGCGAGACCCATTCCCTGCCGTATGCTTTTCCTTCGCAGGGATGAAACAGTGTATGATTCCCAAGTTCGTGTCCATTCCCGGCAATCTTCGACCATTCACGAGCCCTTGCTTTAACACTCGGGAAAGAACCCGGTATATAAAACGTGGCTTTAAGATCAAGAGAATCCAATGCCGGAACAACATTATCAAGATGCACATTTAAAGCGTCATCGTAAGTTAATACTACCGCACATTTCTTATTATTCCACCGTACTTCATCCTGCGCATACAAAGTAAAAGCTGATATCATTAGCAGGTTTATTATTATGATACTTCTCAAAAACACAGATATATAACAGGTATTTCTTTTCATTTTAATTACATTCTCACTAATAAACATCATAATCAAATAAAGGTTCTGCAGTTTTAAAAAAATGCTGACTCTTAATCAAACTTACTGTGTTCTTTCTCACTTATATTTATACAATTTTACTTTTTGAATGCCGTATTGAATCCCTACGGTTAAGTTTTTTCATAAAAGAGTTATCATATTCATAATAAAAAATCCCGGCTTTTTTTTGCAAGCCGGGATCATATATCAGATGCATACTACTTTTTAAACCATTGCAAAAAAGCTTAAGTGCAGCTCACTTATTCAGCAAGCTGCACTTAAATAAGAACTTTTTACTTCATCAAAAGAAGCTTTTTGACTGAAGTAAACGTCTTTGATCCATCTTCGCTCTTGGCATTGATTCTGTAGAAATACACGCCGCTGCTCATGCTTGAAGCATTCCATTGAACAGTGTAAGTGCTTGCTGCCTGTTTCTCATCGACTAACTTGGCTACTGCTCTTCCAAGTAAATCATAGACAGTCAGCGTTACCTGTGAATTCATAGGTATATCATACTGAATCGTTGTTGACGGGTTAAATGGATTCGGATAGTTCTGGCATAACGCAAATTCACGCGGTCTTGCATTTGGCCCGGTTACATCGGTTATATCATCTATACCGGGGACTGAACCTGTATCCACCAACACATTTGTCAACATCATTGCTGTTGTTGATGTGTTTGCGTTCAATCCAAAAATAATGCCGTTGAATTGGGTCGCTACAGGAGCATTATCCATAGCTCCTGCTGCTAATACATAATCAGTGCCTTTTTTCAATGAATATCTTACAATATTTGCACCTTCTGCTGTAGGAGTAACAGAAATTGCAAAATTGTAGGTTCCTGCTCCGCCTACTGCATTTGCAGGTTCCTGGAGATTACTGCCGAGTGCATATGTGCTTTCACCGCCGGTGCTCATCCAAATATCATTCACTATGGCACCGTATGTTCCATGTTTCGAGTTTAAACCATTCCATGAAAGCATGGCATTTGTTCCGCTCGTCGGGACGAACAGGTATCCGCTGGTTGCAACTTCGGATCCGCTCCAACGTGTGGAATCACCGTCTGCAGGTGTTGCATCTACTATTACGCTTCCTGCATTGTCATTCTGGAATAAGCCTAAACGGAAACTGCTCGGTGCTTCAAAACCGCCGCCTACAAATTCGACTTCACCTGTCACCATCAGAGGTCTTTCGACTGTAGGAATGAATGTTCCGTCTAATGCAGCCCGAACCACTGCCCAGCCTGTATTTGCTGCTGTTCCGCCAATTCCGGCATTTCCTACTATTCCTTCCGGATCAGCCTGGAATGTCCAACCGCCGTACCGTGAGCCGAGAATTCCCCAGTCAGAAACATAATATTCCTGCCAGGGTGCTATTGGAACGTCAATTGTTTCACCCTTATCAACTTGTACTTCAATTAAATTGACTTGAGTAGCTTCCAGGTCGTTGTTAAAGCCGAAGTTAATACCGTTGAACTGCTTGGCTGTTGACTGAGCCTGGACTGTTCCGCCAAACCAGTAACTGTCATCTGTCTTTTTAAAATACCATGCAATTTCATTTGTGGTATCGTTTACTGATTTAACCGAAATAGCCCAGTCATATGTACCAGCTGTGGCTATCGCATTACGAGGAGCC
>JAFGLB010000168.1 GCA_016928255.1 Bacteroidota bacterium | reverse complement strand
TAGTACCGATAGTCATGATCGAGGATATTCTGACGAAGTGTCTCTATTTCTTTTAAGACGGAAGAATTCATACCAGCCTGTTTATACCGGTTATTATTTTTTTAGGTTGGCTTCTGTGAGGACGAAGTTTCGAACTATCGCACCGGTCTTGCCAAGCGAACCGATATTTTTTCCGTTCAAACGGAAAGTTGCGCCTCCGGCATTTCCCATTGTAATTATAAAACGATTTTTTGCCGCCCAGGTACGCTTCTTATTCGGTCCGAAAAGAAACTCGGCTCCCCTTGTATCATCTATTAAAAGGCTTATCCAAACTGAATCTCTGGTTGTAATTTCAAGGCGCAGGCTGTCTTTTTTTTGCGATTTAAAAACCGGAAGGGTATCGGAAGCTGCAGCCGGCTGCGCTATAAATGCAGCTTCGCTTTCTTTTATTACGTTATCAAACGGAATTTCAGCTGCGGGTTTTGCGGACTCCGATTCCTTTTTTACATTAGCAATAATTACCACAATAATAACCAGGACTATCAGAAGAATACCAAAAGCCAGATTTTTTTGCAGCGGCGAGAGTTTTAAAAACCATTTTTTTAGATCACCTGCAGAGATATTTAGCTGGGGAGTATTGTGCTGCCCGGGCGTTTCATCCGGTTTTTGTACCGCGCCTTCCTGCTGAATACTGTTATACTTCTGCATTACTCCTTCGGCATCAAGACTGACGCTGAGTGCGTATTCTCTGAGAAATGCCCGGACATAAGTCTGCGGAAGTATATGGAACTGCCCGCTTTCAATCGCTTCGAGAAATTTAATGTTTATACGGGTCTCCGCAGAAATATCTACCAGTGATATTCCCTTTGCCAAACGGGCTTGTGCAAGCTCTTCACCGAATTGTTCAAAATTTACAGCCGATGATTCCATTCGTCATCTCAATTTCTAAAATACAGACGTGCTTAAGTAAAATTGTACCAATTAATTCAACCACATTCAAGGGAGGCGCAAATCAAGTTAACAGATCGCATATTCTAAAATCGGTTAAACTTTTAAATAAAAAACAGATGGAATTTGCCTGCAGTTTGAAACCGAGGCAAATTCCATTGTTATCAGGCAAGAATATTATCTGGTAAATTCCAAATTCAGCACAACACTAACAACTTTTCCTGCAACCAGACCGCCGGTTTCGACGGTTTTGTTCCATTTTAAATTGTATTCAAATCTGTCAATTACTATTACAGCTTTCCAGGCAGACAGCAGTCCGTTTTCCGTTTTTAATACCCCTTTCAATTCAGCATTAAATACAGCTTCTTTTGTAACGTCGCGTATCGTCAAATCGCCGGTAATTTTATACTTATTGCCGTCAATCTTTTCAAATTTCTTGCTTTTAAATCTGATCTCCGGGTATTTTTCTGCATTGAAAAAATCGTTCGATCTCAAATGCTGGTCCCTGTAATTGTTTTCCGTATTAATACTGGCAACTTTAATTACCGCTTCAATTACTGCATCAGAAAAGTCTTCTTTTTCTGATTTTAATACGATGGAAAAATCCTTAAAATTGCCCGATGTTTCAGATATAACCATATGCGCTACGCTGAAAACTACACTGGAATGAACCGCGTCCAGTTTCCATTCCGATTGCGCTTTGACCGGCATAACAAAAACAATGGCCGGAAGTAACAGCTTCAATATGTTTTTCATAATCTCATTCCCTCAATTATAGATTTATCTTTTTTCTTTTTTTAGCTTTGCCAGTTTTATGGTACCATCAATTAATACCCGCAGCTGTTTGCCGATTTTCGGATCGGCCGGTGATCCGTCCGGAAGAAAGGCTTCTTCTGCAGATCTGATATAAACCTGGGGTTGGGGAAGTAATTCGACATTCAGCGATGCCAGTACCTGTCTGAGTTGAAGCTGCGAACGCAGCGTACCGAAAATTCCAGTCGATGCACCGAAAATTGCAGCAACTTTTCCGGAAAATGGATTTGTTTTATCAGAAGCCCAGTCAATCGCATTCTTCAACGGACCGGGAATAGAATGGTTATATTCCGGCGTAGCAATTAAAAGAATATCGGCAGATTCAATCTCCTGCTTCAATTTTACCACCTGCTCCGGGAAACCGTCGGCACGCAGGTCTTCATTGAAAACAGGCAGGGCAAGCGTTTTTAAATCGGCTTCACTGATCGTCACATCAAATTCAGATGCAACTCTTTTTGCAAATTGAAGCGCCTTCCGGTTATACGAGTCCGTTCTCAGACTCCCGGCCAGAGCAAGAATATGTAACGTCTGGTTTGCCATAGATTCTCACAGATAATAAAGACAATAATTCAAAGCTGTTTGAATAAAGCCTGAAACCCAAAAGAATTACCCGATGCGTTCCAATTCAGTTCCCAGCTTTTTAAGCAAGCGTCCCAATTCTGCCTGTTCGGCTTCTGTTAAAACCGATGCAAGTTTTGCTATATAATGCGCATGGGGTATGAATATGGTTTTAAACAATCTTTTTCCTTTTGGAGTTAATTGAACAAAAAAGGCCCGTTTATCCTCTTTATTGACAGACCTCCGCACAACTCCTTCTTTTTCAAGATTGTCTACAACAACAGTCATATTCCCTCCGCTGACAAAGTGCTTTTTTGTCAGGTCACCTATCAGCATAGAACCCTTATGCCCGAGGCATTCAACAACCCCAAACTGTGCAGGTGTCAATCCTGCTTCTCTTATATTGGCTGCTGTTAAATGCTCAAAAGTATCATGTGCCCGTGTCAATTTTACAAATAATGACAGGGCAAGATCAATTTTTTTACCGTATTTTTTTGTGCTTTTCATGGTTTCTCCTTTAAATTTAAAACATTAAACAGCAAGTTTAAGCGGATAGTTCCCGCCTGCAGAGAAAAGATCCTTTTTTTCAAGCTTGTATTATCGGAAACAGCCGGAAAAATCCCTTTAATTTTAAATTAATGTAATATTTACGCATTTATATGAAAATTGAGGGATTTTCCACTTTTCTTGCATTTCCATCAAACTTTCTCTAAAATAATTCTAAATATAGTCGAATTTTAATATTAGTATACAACATGAAAAAAATCTGGTTCTTCCTTTATAACTGCCTATTTATCCCCTTTTTTTGGACGCTTTTACGATGCTCGGCGCCTTTTAACTCAAAAATACGCAGGGGAATACGGGGACGCAAGGGAATGATGGATTTAATTGATGCCGATTTAAAAAAAATAAAATCTAAAAGGCGGGTATGGTTTCATTCATCATCTATGGGAGAATTCGAGCAGGCAAAACCTATTATCGCCGCTTTGCGGAAAAAGTATAATGATATCAATATTATTGTAACCTTTTTTTCTCCCTCAGGATATGATCATTCAAAGAATTACAAACTCGCCGACATCATTACATATATTCCGTTCGATACAAGATCGAATGCCCGGCGCTTTCTCGATTTGCTGAAACCTACGGCTGCAGTCTTTGTAAGGTACGACGTATGGCCGAATCATCTATGGGAACTCAGTGAAAGAAATATTCCCGCTTTTATTGCCAATGCCACTATGCGCCCGGGATCGGCAAGATTCTATCCGCTGATAAAAAGTCTGCACAGGTTAATCTATAATGATTTTATTTCAATCCTGACTGTCTCCAATAATGATGCGCGGGAATTCTCCCGTTTCAATTTAACACATCCATTAATTCAGGCTGTCGGAGAGACGCGGTACGATCAGGTGTGGCAGCGCAGTACGGATGCAAAGAAAAAACACCTTATTCCTGCTTCTGTTTTAAAAGAAAAAAAAGTATTCATTGCCGGCAGTACATGGCCGGAAGACGAAGAAGTACTGATGCCTGCAGTAAAGAAGCTGCTCGAATATGATCCAAAGGTCCTGGTAATTTTCGTTCCTCATGAACCAACTGAAGAAGCACTGGACGCGATAGAAAAACAGCTTTCAGTCGAGGTAAAATCCATACGTTTCTCCCTGCTTAACGATTATTCGCGGGAACGAATTATTATTGTCGACAGCATAGGCATACTGATGGCTTTATATCAGTACGCACATATTGCTTATGTCGGCGGCAGTTTCCGACAGGGCATACATAATGTGCTGGAACCTGCGGTATATGGAATTCCCGTTATCTACGGACCGCGGCACACAAATTCCCAGGAAGCGCAGGAACTTCTCCGGCGGGGCGGCGGATTTCTCGTTAACGATCAATTCGAATGTTATAAAACACTCCGAAAACTTCTTGATGATCAGAAAGCCAGAACCACAGCGGGTAACATTTCGTTGAAGTTAGTTAAAGAAAATATCGGTGCTACAGAAAGATTCATCGAACATCTTGAAAAAGTTCTGTAGTTTGGAAAAATAATATACCGGTTTCCCAGTGAAAATTGCGTACTTCGATATAATTTCAGGCATCAGCGGCGATATGACACTCGGCGCCTTCATCAGCGCTGGAATTTCAATAGATGAGCTGAGCTCCGAACTGCAGAAACTCAAATTAAACGGATTTGAACTGTCAGCGCGGCATATCAACCGAAACGGTATTGCTGCTGTACAAATCGAAGTTGTGATTTCTGAACAGCCCGATTACCACAGGCATCCGAAAGATATCGAAAAGCTTATTGATCAAAGCGATCTTTCGGTCAAAGTCAAAGATCTTTCAAAAAAGATCTTCTATGAAGTCGCCGCTGCAGAGGCGAAAGTGCATAATGTAAGCATAGATAAAGTGCACTTTCATGAAGTAGGTGCAATTGATTCTATTGTTGACATAGTAGGAACTGCAATCTGCCTGGAAAAATTGAATATTCAGGCCGTTTATACATCGCCTGTAAAAGTAGGGAGCGGCGGAACTGTGAACTCACAGCATGGTTTACTGCCGGTGCCCGCCCCGGCGGCCATAGAAATATTGAAAAATTATCCGGTTATTCTTACAGAGGTGCCGTTCGAACTTACAACGCCGACCGGAGCGGCAATTGTAAAAGCTCTGTCGCATGGAATGCTGACCACAGGTAAAATTCAGGTATCGTCGATCGGATACGGTACAGGCAGTCACGATATAGAACAAATGCCCAACCTGCTGCGCGTTTTAATAGGTGATATAGAAACGCCGTATCAAAACGACGATATAGTTACAATCGAAACCAACATCGACGATATGAGTCCGGTAATATTTCCTTATATAATAGAAAAACTGCTCGCAGCCGGAGTGCTGGATGCATACCTGGTGCCGATTATCATGAAAAAGGGCCGGCCGGGATTTCTCCTTTCCACGCTGCTGGAACATGCAAAAATTGAAAAAATTCTTGAAATTATTTTTCAAGAAACCACTACTCTCGGGGTGCGGATTCAGCCGGTCGAGCGGAAAAAACTGAAGCGTGAAAAAAAACAGGTCGATTCTTCTTTCGGACCCGTTAATGTTAAATCAATTGTTTTTGAAGAAAAGGAACAGCTGCGTATAGAGTTTGAAGAATGCAAACGGATCGCCATGGAAAAAAATATTCCGCTTATTGAAGTGTACCGTATACTGGACCGCGAATTAAATGCCGAAAAAGAATAATATATTTTCAATACCGGTTAATAATTGAATCAATTTCTTGCAGATATAGCTCTTCCTGTTCCAATCGACAAGACTTTTACTTATATAGTCCCGCCTGAGCTGCAGCCGTCCGCAGTCCCCGGCAAACGTGTTCTCGTGCCGTTCGGAGCTAAGCATCTTACAGGCATAATAATCGGCACGCCGGCAGTGACAGAAATTCGCGGACTCAAACCCGTAACCGATATTCTGGATACGGAACCGATTTTTTCTTCTGAAATGCTTTTGCTGGCCAGGTGGATAGGCAAATATTATTTTACGCCTCTCGGCGAAGTATTAAAAGCTGCAGCACCGCAGGGATTATCACAAAAGAGCAAAAAAACTTTCAGCCTTATTGCACAGGATGTTGAAAATTTACTCAGATCTACCAGGAAATCCGCTCCGCAGCAGCATGCTGTACTAAAAGTTTTAGCCGGCGGCAAACCATTGACCCTGTCACAAATCCAGCATAAATCAAGGACAAAAAGCATTCACTCTGTGCTGAATGAAATGCATAAACACGGATGGATATCTGTTACGGAAGAAATTGAAGAAGAAAAAGCAAGACCGAAGAAAATGCGTTTTGTTGCATTTACTGCAAATGGAGAAAAGACTGATGATGATGAAAGATGCCCTGCGTCTTTACCTGTAAAACAGCTTCAGCTTATCGAAGCTTTAAGGAATGAATTATCGGCTGGAAGAAAAGAAACCGAAATTAATTCTTTTTTAAAAAATTCTCACTGTTCGCTGTCTTCATTAAAAAGCCTTGTAAAAAAAGAAATCCTTTGTATAAAAACAAAAGAAGTAATGCGGCGTTCGGAATATGATACGGATGAAAAGCCGACTAATATAACACTAAATGCAGACCAGCAGCATGCGCTTGACGAAATCAACAACGCAATATCGGAAAAGGCCTTCAAGGCCTTTCTTCTACACGGCATCACAGGAAGCGGAAAAACCCAGGTATATATAGAAGCGATCCGCAGTGTTATTGCACGGAACAAAACCGCTATCGTATTAGTACCGGAAATTTCACTCACACCTCAGACCGTCAGGCGTTTTAAAGCGCACTTCGGCAATGATGTTGCAGTAATGCACAGCCAAATGTCTGTGGGCGAACGCTATGATGCATGGCGTATTGCGCATCAGGGAAAAGCAAAAATTATGATCGGCCCGCGCTCTGCAATTTTTGCGCCTCTGGAAAACATCGGCCTGATTGTTGTTGATGAAGAACACGAAAGTTCTTATAAACAATACGATGCAGCTCCGCGGTACAACGCCCGTGATGTTGCCCTTGTACGTGCTTCCCAAATAAAAGCCGTTGTGGTTCTGGGATCGGCAACGCCGTCCGTTGAAAGTTACGCCAATACAATGACAAACAAATATACTCTTCTTGAACTTCCCCGCCGCATCGATACTGCCCGATTGCCGGCGATAAAAATTGTTGATATGGCTAAGAATCGTCAAAAAGTATATGAAGACTTAAAAAAAGAAATAAAAACAGAACCTAAACCGTTTCCAAAACAATTACCGGCTTCCTCATTATCAAACCTGCTCAAAATGCAGATAACCGACAGGCTTGAACGCAGAGAAGGTATCATCCTTCTTCAAAACCGCCGAGGTTTTTCACATGTAATGGAGTGCTACGATTGCGGCTACGTGGAAAAATGCATCAATTGCGAGGTCTCTCTTACATTCCATGCAGTAAAAAAACACCTTCGCTGTCATTATTGCGGCTTTGTAAAAAAACCGCCTGCCGTCTGTCCTGAATGCGGCAGTTTTGAACTGCGGCTGCATGCATTCGGCACACAACAGGTACAGGAGGAACTGCAGGGACTTTTCCCGAATGCAGTAATTCTGCGGATGGATCGCGATACGACAAGCAGTAAAGGAGCACATAACAGAATTCTCAACCAGTTCGAGTCGGGCAAGGCTGATATTCTTCTCGGCACCCAAATGGTTGCAAAGGGATTGGATTTTCCGCATGTAACTCTTGTCGGCGTAATTTCAGCAGATACACAAATGCTTCTTCCTGATTTTCGGGCTTCCGAAAATACGTTCCAGCTCCTAACACAAGTCGCAGGCCGGGCCGGAAGAAGCAGTCTGGCGGGCGAAGTAGTGATTCAGACATTACAGCCGGAACATTATTGCCTGAAGCATGTTGTCCTGCATGATTTCAGAGGATTCTATGATGAAGAACTAAAATACAGGTCTGAACTCGGTTATCCGCCTTTTTCCAGGATTGTATTGATAGAATTCTCGGGCCGGCAGGAAAACGAAGTCCAGCTTCGCGCAAAAAAATTTTCTGAACTTTTAAATTCATATAACCGGCAGAAGAAGCTGATAATTCTCGGTCCGGCAGATGCAGCCATACCGAAAATAAAAAACGTATACCGAAAACATATTGTCATAAAGGACTTAAAGAAAAGCGATCCCTCAGGTTCCTTTCTCCGCGCGGCACTCCTGAATGCAAAATCAAGTTACGAATCTCTTTCACCCGGCATCAATAATAAAGTCAAAATGACCATAAATGTCGATCCGCAAGGTATGATGTAGGTAAAGACCGGAAGAAGAGTTATATTTTTTTTCAGATTAGATCAGCCGCTTTTTTCCCGCTCAACACGGCGCCTTCGATAGTAGCCGGCAGTCCTGTATTTGTCCAATCTCCTGCAAGAAATAAATTTGGGATTGATGTTGCAGCCGAAGGGCGTACGGATTCGAGTCCCGGAGACGGAATAAATGTTGCACGCTTCTCTTTTATTACAAGTGAATGAACAACTTTTGAATCTCTTGCTGCCGGCAGAACTTTTTCTAAATCCTCTACAGCAATCTTAACAAGCTCTTCACCGGTCCTTCCCAAATATTCCTGAGCTCCGCTTATAACTAAAGAAAGATGCTGTTTGATTTCTTTTTTTTGCCTGCTTATTTCGGTTTTATAAGCATCTGCGTCCGGCGTTCTTATTTTGTCAAATACCCATTGGATTCTTGTATCCACAAGTGCCGAGAATTCTGTCTCAATAATTTTACGGTCAAGCCAGAGCTGAATTGAAATAATGGACGACGAATTAAACTTTTCCAGTCTGCAGTTGTTTCCCGAAATGGTTTTAATAACTGCATCTGTATTTAAACCGCTGCTGCCGAATAATCTTTCAATTCCAAACCAGGGAACAGCGCAGATAAATTTTTCGGAAGAATATTTTTCTTTTTTCTGTGTCTCAACGGTGACTGCTTTTCCTTCTCTAATATCAAATTTCACTGCCGTCCTGCCGGTTAATACCTCTCCTCCATGACTTCTTATAAATTCAACGGCAGGATCGATAAGAACTTTGCTCAAGGCTGCCTGTGGAAGAAGAAAACTTGAATTCCGGCGATTTCCTAAAAAGGCTGAACGTAAAACTCTGTAAAGTAATAACGCCGATACATTACCCGGCCGGTTGTTTAATGCACCTACTGTAATTATATCCCACAGAAATTTTCGGCTCAGTTCAGATTGTCCCAATCCGGCAAGCCATTCTTCAGCATCGATTTTATCAAGCTTGTTTTCTTCTGAAGGTTTCAAACGATAAAGCTGCTTTGCAGCGGACAACATTTCAAGCCGATTTTTTAACGGGATATTTTTAAAACAGATAAGTCCGGCTGCCAAATGCAGCGGCGCAGGAAGTGGCGGGCACGAAAGAACAAATGAATCCCTTCCCGGCTGAAGAAATCTTACACGAAGCCGGGACTGAAGCGCAACAAGATTTTCCGATTTTATGACGTGCAAATATCTCCGCGTTGCCTTATAGCAGCCCATCATCAAATGCTGGCCGTTATCTATTAAATCACCCGCTGCGGCATCGGGAAAGGAGTATGTTCTTCCTCCCAAATGCCGGTTTTGTTCAAGAACAAGGGTTTTAAATCCACGTGAGCATAATTCGACAGCTGCGCTTAATCCGCTTAGTCCGCCTCCAATGATAATTACTCTGTACCCGTTCATATTATTTTCTGTCTGAGAATAAGAAAATATCAAATAATAATCCTAAAAATTGTTTAAATATACCTAAGTATCAATACGCAGGTGTCCAAACCGCTTGACTTTCGATATAATTGTCATAGTTTTCTATTATCTCCGCTGGTAAAGGGCGTCAGAGTGCATCCATCCGTAAAGGCAAATGGAAAAATGTGAAACAGTTATTGATGCAGCTTACAGATATACTTAAAACGGACTTCGCCCGGTTAAAAACTGCGCGCCAGGAGATACATCTGTCAAGCGGAGAACGCATAGGTACTTTTGCCGGTTTTACATATTACCGGTTTGAAACACCGGAAGGTGTAGCTTTCAATAATACCAGCCGTGCTAAATTCACTTTCGGCCATCATCAGCCCGTCAGTTTAATCGGCAGTATTGTTGCAGCCGAAAATCAGTATCTAACAGTTGCATTACCTGCAGATCTGGATATATCAATACCGGAAATGCACTGCTCATGGGACAACGAGTATGAATTTAAACCGACGCTTGATTTATTGCAGAGATGCGACAGCAAGTCGTTAATTCCTTATCTTCTTTTTAACCCTGGCGACAGCAGAAACAGCCAAGTTGTAAATTATGAGATTCAGAAAAAGGACAAGATTTCTGCCGAACAGATCGACGCGGTAAAAAAGATATGGAATAACAGAGTAACAATGATCTGGGGTCCCAGTCTTTCCAGTACTATTCAATCACTGATACTTTCTGCCGTCAGTTATATGAAAATCGGGCGAAGAGTATTGTTTGTTTCCCCTTCAAACGAAAATGTGGATTCTGTATTTCTAAAAACAATTACAGCCGGCGAGCAGCTTGGTATTAATATGTCAAAACTTGCATCGCGCGTCGATTTACCCTTACCGATATCATTCGAAGCAATCGCTAATTATTCTTTTGAAAATCAAATTGAAACAATAAAAGTTGAAAAACGAAAGTTATTCAAGGATGAAGCGTCTCTTGTACTTAATCACCAGCAGATAAAACTAAAACAGGCTCTCAATGAGGATTTCTTCAGGAAAATACAGGAAAAACGCGAAAAACTTGCAGATCTCCGTAAACAAATAGATAAGATTTCAAAAGAAAAGACTCAGCTGATTCAGACAATCGCAGACCTGGAAAAAGCATCCCTGCTGGACCGGTTAAAGAAAGGATTTTCTAAATCAGATCTAAAAACCGCTAATGAACAATTAACCCGCCAGCAGCAAATTTATAATCGACTGTTGTCGATTCAACAAGCATTATCGAATGAAATTACCGATGCTGAACTCTATGCACCTGTCACGCCAAGGGAGATGATGGAGCTCAAGGAGATATTGAAAAGCTTTGACGAATTAGGCGGTATCGAAAAAGTCACAAGGGATGTGGAAGATTCTACTGCAGTAGACAGGCAGGCTCTACTTCAGTCAAAACTTTTTGTTGCCGCCAGTATTAATACATTACTGACCGATACTTCAATCCGTGAACAGAAATTCGATTTGGTCATTATTCATGAAGCGCAGCATGTCAGTTTACCCGCGCTTGCAGCAATATCCGCGTTAGCCGGCGAAAAATTGATAGTAGCAGGAAATCCGTTTGAGACAGAATTAGAGTGCGCAGCCAAAGATGAAAAAACCGGCACTATACAACAGCGGGATATATTCCTCCAGGTCGCACAGACGACGGAACTTCAAAAACTTTTCGACTGGTCGGAAGCAAATCCGGGCTGGTCGGTTCTTATGAAATCAAATTTTTCGACGACACCCAAACTGTCATTATTTCTCTCTTCGATACTGTTTAACAATAAAATTGACGTCTTTGCACCGATTCAGACAAAGAGCAAGATCTATTTTTTAGACACCAGCAAAATCCGGTCTCTCTGCAAGCCATATTCCGGCAAGAAAAAGGATCTCCTGTATAACGAACTTCATACTAAGCGGACTGTCGAATGTGTAAAACATGCACTTATGAAATTAGGCCGAAGCTCGCAGGATATCGGCATCATTCTGCCGTTCACCGGACCTACATTGCATACCAAGCTGCAATTACGGCTTCAGGGAATTAAAAATATCGAAGTCGGAACACCCCAGAGCTTCTGCAACCGGCGAAAAAAGGCGATAATTTTCGATACAACAATAGCCGGTGTGGATTATACGATGCCGTATATCGATGACAGGGTGGTAGGTGAATATAAAATTGCACGCCTTTTCAATACAATTGCATCGTGCGTAATTGAAGATTTATATATTATAGCCGATATGTCGCATTTTAAATTTTTCTACCAGGACAGGCTTTTCACAAAAATATTGCAGTTACTACAAACAGAGGCCGACGACCAGCAGCCGTTGTTTACTGACGCGGTAAAAAAATTCGAAGACCTGACGGAGAAAGATCGAGAAGAGCTGGTCTCATTGAATTACGGAAAAGAGAAACTGCCTCCCCCGACAGTACCCAAAGAAAAACCGAAAGAAAAGGCGGACCACATTCTTGAAATCCAGATGAAAAAGATGGCGCGGGACTGGGAGTCAAAACTTGCGGCAAATACGGGCAGAAATATTGAAAAAGAAGTATACGTCGGCGTTCAGCGCGTCCTCGGCTGGCGTACCGATATTAATCTGCTGTCCCAGTTTATTGGCGGAGATCTGCTCTTCCGCAACTCCTGCTCCACCGAAAAAGCAATCCGGAGATTGCCGTTCGATACATGCGAAAACGAAGTTCAGTTTCGCGATGTAATGGAAAAATGGAACCTGGTAATTTACGATATGTCAGGCGGCAGCAAGACCGACATGTCTTTCTTCATCAGCAAAGGACCGGAAGGACGCATCCGTCATGACATCCGCAACTTATATGCATACTATTCCTCCGATGTCGAAGCTGCTATCGAAGAAGGAAAAAAGAAAATAGCAGTTGAAGTTGCAAGAGTATTTCAGGAATTGCTCGGCAAGAACAGGCCCGATAGTCCGGTCGACTGGACAACATCCTATCTCAACTTCCTTACCCGCCTGGAAGCATATCTTAGCTGGATATCCGAGCAAATACGCCGTTAATTCTCCCAAAGCGTTCTGCTTATAGACAATAACAAGGCAATGCCCCTTTTCGCGCCTTCTTGAAGGACTGATTTTAATAGACTATATTTACATATTACTATCAAGGAACAGCTATGAATTTTTGGCAATATGTTTTGGATATTTCTATTGTTTTCTTTTTCGTTTTCCTCAACGGTTTTTTTGTCGCTGCAGAATTCGCAATTGTAAAGGTACGCCTTACACAAATCGAACCGCTTGCGGCCAGGGGAAACTGGCGTGCAAAAATCGCTCGAACTCTTGTTACAAATTTAAACGCCTATCTGTCTGCTACTCAATTAGGGATTACAATGACAAGCCTCGCACTTGGATGGATAGGAGAGCCCCTTGTCGCAGATCATCTTCATCCTCTTTTTTACAAGCTTGGAATTTTATCTGCGGAAGTAGTGCATGCCGTTTCTTTCGGCATCGCGTTCTCATTAATAACTTTCCTTCATATCATTCTCGGCGAACTTGCTCCAAAATCGCTGGCAATTCTCGAAGCTAAAAAGACTACATTATTTATTGCTTATCCGCTCAATTTATTTTTTATAATTTTTAAGCCAATAATCTGGCTGTTAAATTCAATGGCTAATTTGATTCTCCGGCTGTTCGGTTTCCAGACCGTAACAGAATCCGAATTGACTCATTCCGAAGAAGAGCTTCGCCTGATTCTTTCAAACGATACCAATGTTTCACCCACAACAAGAAGCATTGCTCTAAACGCAATGGATTTCGATCAGAAACAAGCCCGGCATGCAATGGTTCCCAGAAAGGAAATAGTGGCGCTTTCCCTGCAATCGCCTATTCAAGAAAATATTGCTGTTATGAGAAATAATAAATTTTCACGCTTTCCCGTGTTCAAAGATACTATCGACAATATTATCGGCATCGTTTATACTAAAGATATTTTCAAACACGACAAACATTTACAGCCGGATTTTACACTGAACTCGATTGTCCGTGATGCCACTTTCCTGCCTGAAACTGCAACTCTTGAAAAAGTGCTGACAACAATACTCCAGAAAAAAACACACATGATAATTCTTGCCGATGAATACGGCGGCACAGCGGGACTTATAACTCTCGAGAATGTGCTGGAAGAGCTTGTCGGCAGTATCCAGGACGAATTTGATCGTGAAACACCCGATTTCGTAAAAATCAGCGATGAAGAATATGTGGTCGACGGAAGCCTTACGACAAACGATGTCGAACGGCTGATCTCCGTTGAACTCTCCCCCATGGATATACGATCCATCAGCGGTTTTATTATCGAACAGCTGGGCCATATTCCCAAAGTCGGCGAACAGATAATCACTAATGGAATTGAGTTCACGACAGGAAAAGTCGTTGACAACGTCATAAAATCTATCCGCGTAAAAAAAATTGCTTCACCCGATAATCAGGATAATACCAATTAACTGATTAATTCTCCCATCTCGCCTATTATCTAAATGACTGACGATAATAATAAAGAAAAAAATGAAATTCTGATCGGCATGGGAGGGTGGGAGTTACCGTCCTTCAACAGCGCGTTTTATCCTAATAAACCTGAAAAAGGATTCAGGAAGCTGGAATACTTCAGCAGGTTTTTTGACCTGGTGGAAGTTAACTCGACCTTTTACAACACGTCGCTCTCAGCCGAACAATCAGCCAGGTGGATTAAAGATGTCGGTGAAAATAAAAATTTTATTTTTACGGTAAAACTATTCCGCGGATTTACTCACACATTCGATGCAACAAAGAAAGATGCACTGGCAATTCACCGCCTTCTCGAGCCCCTGTGCGGTGCAGAAAAGCTCGGCGGAATTGTAATTCAGTTTCCATCTTCTTTCAGCAGAACCGATGAACGACAAAAACACCTTATAAAAATCCGCTCGCTTTTTCCCGATCACAGGCTGTTTCTTGACCTGCGGCATTATTCATGGAACGATAAACCGCTTCATCAATTCTATCAGGAAAACGGTTTCAATCTCATTAATATCGATCTTCCGGCCCTGCCGAACCACATGCCGCTGAATTCTCTTGAATGGGACGGAATTGCCTACTTCAGGATGATGGGAAGAAATGCAGAAGCCTGGAATAATCCGCAAAGCGGCGATCGGTACTTGTACAACTACAGTGAGGAAGAACTGCATGACCTGGTACGAAGAATCAAGCTGGCAAACGCACGCAGGACATATGTGGTCTTCCATAATGACCGGCAGGCTTTCTCGCTGGTAAACGGCAGGCAGGTTGAACATATATTGCATCCCAAAAAAAAATTCACCGCACCTTCGAATCTTATTGCTGCTTTTCCAAACCTGAAATCCATATGCGATTCTGCTGATTCAAATAACGATCTTTTCTCAAATCAGCAGCTGCTTTCAAAAAAGTGATATGGACTGGAATCTTCACCTGCAGCCGCTGTTTAAAAAATACGGCAACCGCCAGCATCCGCTGGAATACAAAAATAATTATCAGCTCGTAGTTATGATTGTCCTTTCCGCGCAGACTACAGATGCTATGGTAAACAGACTGGCGGCGGAGTTATTCAGAATATTTCCCGACATGAAATCTCTCGCTTCCATAAAACCGGAAAAACTGTATCCTTACATAAAATCCGTACGCGGATTCCGAAAAAAGGCAGAATGGCTTGTGAAAATTGCGCAAGCATTGGCAGATTGTGAAGATATCCCGCTTTCCATAGAAGAACTCACAAAATTGCCGGGTATAGGCAGAAAATCTGCCAATGTAATTATACGCGAGGCAGGAGGATCGCCGCAGGGTATTTTTATGGATTTACACGTACTTCGTGTTGTACCGAGGATTGGCATTACGCAAGAATTGAAACCCGAAAAAGTCGAGAAAGCGTTGATGGAAATCATTCCAAAGGATCATTGGCATGCGGCGGGAATGTCCCTCTCCTACCTGGGCCGGGAACTATGCCGTCCGTCTGACCCGGAATGTTCTTCCTGTCTGCTGAAGGAAATATGCAGATACAATCTTCATAATTTCTGAAATTTTATGCATATGCATATTTGAAAAGCCTAAATATCGCGTTATTCATCAGTTTCCTTGCTGCTTTGTTTGAAACTCATTCCTCTTTTCCGTATTATCGAAAGAAAAATATCACACGCAAATAACTTAAATAGCAAACTATGAAAAAGAAAACTTCCGCCTCGGCAAACCACTTAAAATCCGCTTCTGTTCACAAGCCGCTGCTAATCCAGAAACTGCGCTGGCAGTGCAATCCAAAATCCCTGGGCATCAAATCTACAAATGATGTCAAACCGACCCGTGAGATTATTGGCCAGGAACGTGCTCTTCGAGCGCTGCATGTCGGACTGGAAATGAATCATTTCGGTTATAATATTTTTGTAACCGGGTTGTCAGGTACCGGACGTACAACAACAATTAAAAGACTTCTGCAGGATTTCGAGAAAAAGCAGAGATCTCTGAAAGATCACTGCTATGTATACAATTTCAAGCATCCGGATATGCCTACGGCCATTTCGCTTCCTTCAGGCCGCGGACTGGCGCTCCAGCAGGACATGGAAAATCTTCTCAAGGAATTACTCCGCGATATTCCTGCAGTGTACGAAAGTCAAAGATACCAGCAGGCGCGAAAAAAATTAGTCCAGCATTTCCAGGATCGGCAGAAAAGCGTACTGCAGGATTTTGAACATCGTGTAAAAGAACAGGGCTTTGATTTGGTACAGGTGCAGGTCGGTACTGCTATGCGGCCGGATATCGTCCCGGTTGTCAACGGAACTCCGACTGCTCTGGACCAGGTGGAAACACTTGTGCAAAAAGGAGAATTTGATAAAGAGCAATTTGCATCCATGCGCAATACTTTAACCGAACTGGAAAAACAAATGGCAACTGTTTTTCGGGAACTGCGAAATATAGAAAGGAAAGTCCAGCAGTCTCTCGGCGACCTTGAAGAACAGCTTGTTATGCCTGCAGTGGACGATGCAATTAATGTATTGAGAGTCACATACGAGCAGCCTAAACTGCGGGCTTTTTTTAACGACATGCGCGCCAATATTCGCTCAAATCTCGACCGCTTCAGAAAACAGCAGGTTATTCCTGCAATGCCTGAGACTCCCGAGACCGAAGAGGAAGAAGATAAATTCATAGAGTTCCAGGTCAATGTTCTGGTAGATAATTCAGAAACGAAACACGTTCCTATCGTCATCGAAACAAATCCGAAATACAAAAATATTTTCGGCACCGTGGAACGTGAAATGGAAAAAGGAAGCGTGTGGCGCACAGATTTTACTAAGATCAAATCCGGTTCACTCCTGCGCGCGGACGGCGGTTATCTGGTCCTTAATGCGCTTGATGCACTTATTGAACCAGGAGTCTGGCAGGACTTGAAGCGCACACTGCGAACAGGACTGATAGATATTCAGACATACGATCCATTATTCGGTTTTTCTGCTGCAAGCCTGAAACCCGAACCGATTCAAATCAACGTGAAAGTGATCATGATCGGCGATACCGAATTATATCATATGCTTTATTTCCGCGATGATGATTTCAAAAAGATTTTCAAAATCAGGGCTGATTTCGATTTCGAGATGCCTAAAACCAAAGACTCCATTACACAATATATCCGGTTTGTAAAAATGCTCTGCGATGACGAGAAACTCCTGCCGTTTGACGCGACGTCTCTGGCACAGCTGATAGAATTCGGAGTAAGACTGGCAGGGCGACAGGAAAAAATCTCCACACGCTTTAACATTATCGCCGATATAGCACGCGAGGCAAGTTATTGGGCCAGAAGAGAAAAAGCTCCCGTTGTCCTATGCAGCCATATAGAAAAAACCATCAATGAACGCATATACCGCGTTAAACTGGTGGAAGAAAAGATTCAGGAAATGATTGATGACGGCAGAATAATGATAGATACACAAGGTCTGCAGGTAGGACAGGTAAACGGACTTTCCGTCTACGACATCGGCGAACATGCATTCGGCAAACCTTCACGTATAACTGCCCGCACATCACTCGGACGCAGCGGGGTAATCAATATCGATCGGGAAGCTGAATTGAGCGGCCCTACTCATAATAAAGGCGTGGCTATTTTAAGCGGATATTTCAGAAGCCTTTTCGCACAGAAGAGGCCTCTCGTAATGGACGCCAGCATTACATTTGAACAATCTTACGGCGGTATTGACGGCGACAGCGCTTCCTCGACTGAAATTTATGCCATCCTGTCCAGCCTCTCTGAAATTCCTATCCGCCAGGATATTGCCGTAACGGGTTCCGTAAATCAAAAAGGCGAAATCCAGCCAATCGGCGGCGTAAACCTGAAAATTGAAGGCTTTTATGATGTATGCAAGGCGCGCGGATTGACCGGCAAACAAGGCGTGATCATACCTATTCAAAATGTTGACGATTTGATGCTTCGTGAAGAAGTGTTCGAAGCAGTTAAAAAGAAAAAATTCCATCTTTTTGCGATTAAAACGGTAAATGAAGGAATCGAAATACTTACCGGAATTAAGGCAGGAAAACAAAAACCGGACTATTCATTCGAGCCGGGTACAGTATATGCGCTTGCAGACCTGAAACTTCAGCGGTACGCGGACGATTGGAAAAAATATGAAAGTAAAAATTAATATCAATTGATCATATGCCAAAAACAATATCTTCTCCATCCGTCATTAAAGCAGCCGGCAACAAACCGAAGGTAATAGAAGAATTTATAGGCCGTGTAAACAGCAAGACAGCTGAAGTAAGCATCGCGAGAATGAAAAGTCCCGCCGGATGGATCGAACCTAGCCAGGCTCCCGGCTTCGACGAGTATACAATTGTTTTAAGCGGATTACTGCAAATTAAAACAGTCTCCGAAACCATCGATATCAAAGCGGGACAGGCAGTTATAGCAAAAAAAGGCGAATGGGTTCAATACAGCACTCCCGAAGCCGGCGGTGCCGAATATATTTCCGTGTGCATTCCGGCTTTTTCGCCGGATACTGTCCACCGGAATAAAGATCTTTAATAATTACAAATTGAATATCTATATTTTGTCTTGACTTATTTCAATAGATCATGTATATTAATTGTATAAAGTATGTTACAACTATCAAATCATATCGTTTCTTCAAACAACTGGTGGTGGTGGCGCGGCATTATATCTTCACGCACAGGAAAGAGAACGGATAGTTAATATTTAGACATACGAGGATTTTATTATTTAACCCTTCCCGGATCAACCTGGAAGGGTTTTTTTTTGCATACGATCCATAACAAAAATAACTTTCCCCCTCTCCATTCAGGAGAGGGATGGGATGAGGTCATAGAATCATGATTACACAACAGGAATTTGAAAAATTGGCAGGCTCCTACGCGGTTGTACCGCTCGTGGAAACCATGCTTGCCGACCTGCATACGCCGGTATCCATATACCTGAGCCTGCACTCCAATCTCTCACCGTCGTTCCTATTGGAAAGCGTCGAGCCTGATGAAAAAATCGGCCGCTATTCGTTCGTCGGAACAGACCCGCTGCTGCTAATAAAGGCAAAAGGTGATATAATAGAGATCGAAAACGGTAAAAATAAAGAGCAAAGGAAAGGAAAAGTAATAGATGTTTTGGAGGAATATTCACAGCGGTACAGGAATGTGGCTGTCGAGGAACAGCAGGGATTTTCCGGTGGTTTTCTCGGTTACTACGGCTATGACCGTATTCAGGAAATCGAAAGTGTTCCTGTTCATCCGTGTGCCGAAAACGACCCCCCCGACTCAATTTTCGGCCTCTTTCATACAGTAGTAAAATTCGACCACCTGCACCAGCTTATGACGGTTACGTATAACTGCATAATCGATAAACAAACATCGGCAGCCGAACAGTATCATGAAGGAAAACGAAAACTCGAATCGGTTTTTATACAGCTCGGAAAATCACCTTCAACTGAGAATACTTTTCATTGTGATTCAACGGCTGTAAAGCAAGATACGGACCGTGACCTATTCTGCTCTTCTGTCCGCCGTGCAAAGGAATATATACATGAGGGAGATATTTTTCAGGTAGTTCTTTCGCGCCGCATCCAGCTGCCTTTTTCAGGCGATCCTTT
>JAFGLB010000167.1 GCA_016928255.1 Bacteroidota bacterium | reverse complement strand
CCGCCTGCAGTTGCTTTTATTATCACCGGAAAGCCGATTCCTTCTGCGACTCTCTTTGCACTGTTTATATCGGATATTACTCCTTCACTGCCGGGAACGACCGGTACGCCTGCTTTCTTCATCGTTTCTTTGGCAAAAGCCTTATCTCCCATCGAAGTTATTGCCGCAGAATCCGGTCCGATAAATACTATACCGGATGAAGCGCATATATCGGCAAAGTTTGCATTCTCGGCAAGGAATCCATAACCGGGATGTATGGCATCCGCATCTGTGACTTCGGCGGCGGCGATTAATCGCGGAATATTCAAATAACTTTCTTTGCCGGGCGGCGGCCCTATACAAACAGCTTCATCTGCAAATCGTACATGAAGAGAATCACGATCCGCTTCCGAGTAAACTGCGACCGTCTTGACACCCAATTCACGCGCGGCACGGATTACACGCAATGCTATTTCACCACGATTTGCTATGAGGATTTTCTTGAACAAAGAGTTTCGGCTTCCGGAACCTGGCAATACTACTTCGCCGGTTCGATAAGAAATAAGACTTGATTGTATTCGACTGGTTTCCCGTTTTCAACCATAATTTTTACTATGGTTCCGTCACAATCCGATTCAATTTCATTCATCAGTTTCATTGCTTCCACGATGCACAAAACAGCACCTGCTTTTACACTTTGTCCGACTTCAGTGTACGGATCTGCATCCGGCGCAGGAGCGCGATAAAAAGTGCCTACAATCGGTGAACGAACTTCATGGTATTTCGTTTCAGAAACGGGATTTGATACAGCCGGCTTTTCTGCCTCCGGCTGAGGAGAACTATGAACTTGACTTATCTGCGCAGGTACAGCCTGTAACTGAACTCCCGAATTACGGTTTCGGGCAACTTTTATCTTTTTCCCTTCCTCTTCAAGCTCCAATTCATCAATATTGCTGTGTTCAACCAGCTTTATGATCTTCTTTATATATGAAATGTCCATGGTTTCTCCAATGTGAAAGAGCACCAAAACAATGCTTTTTCAATCCAGGTCAATAAATCACCTGTTTACACGCTCTAAGTACTTGCCGGTTCTTGTATCGACACGAATAGTATCACCCTCGTTTATGAAGAGGGGCACATTTACCGCAGCACCTGTTTCGACCGTAGCCGGCTTCAGCGCACCCGTCGCTGTATCGCCTTTTACTCCGGGTACAGTTTCAATAACCTTCAATTCGACATTCATGGGTATTTCAGCTCCCACGATATCCAGGCCCACCATCTGGAGTTGAACAGTCTCGCCTTCCTTCAAGAATTTTGCACCTTCCCCCAAAGCTGCCTCTCCAACAGGCATCTGTTCATAGCTTTCTTTATCCATAAACTGGTAACTTGCACCGTCATGAAACAGATACTGGAATTCCTTTTGTTCAACACGAACTTCTTCAACTTCTTCACCGGACCTGAAACGAGTCTCAGTTACACGTCCGCTCTTTAGACTGCGCAGTTTGGCTTGAACAAAAGCACGCAGATTACCCGGTGTGCGATGTATATATTCTTCAATTCTATGTAATTCCCCATTAAACCTGATAACCATTCCGACACGAAAATCAGCAGTTGATGCCATTTATTGCCTCAAAATCTTAATTTCTTGATAAAAATGTGTGTGTTTTCTTCAAAATTGAGTGCAAAAGATACACAAACTTGCATGTAAAGTCAAGAATCCTAAAGCTTAAAAAAAACCGTTAAAAAGTATTTCAGGAAATTGCATAGAAACGTGCAAAAAACTGCACTTTTTTTGAAAAAATAACGCCTTTTCATCAAAAAATTGTTTAAAATTGAAAAAAGGGGAAATCCCGTTTTTTTTTAAAAATTAGTCTTACCGGGATTTGGAAGTCTTTTTCGTTTGGCATAATTACTGTGTATATTTTAACCAGTAATATCAAAAATTGATATTCTACATACATTATTTAGGACGTCAAAACTTAGTTAAAACTTTCATTAGAAAAGACATAAATGGCAAAGCGAATTTTATGCATCGAAGACGATGAACAAATGCGGTTGATCGTCCAAATGGCGCTGGAATCGGCCGGTTACGAAATGGAAGAGGCAGCCGATGGGAAGCAGGGCTTAGACCGCGCTATGGAAACGAATCCGGATCTTATTCTTTGCGACATAAATATGCCCGGGATGGACGGCTTCCAGACACTGGAGGAATTACGCAAACATAAATCGACGGCATACATCCCGTTTATATTTATGACGGGCGATAGTCCCCAAAAGTATCTTCGAAAAGGGATGAACCTGGGCGCCAGTGATTTTATTATGAAGCCCATCGAAATGCAGGACCTGTTGAAAGCAGTTGAAGTGCGCCTGCAGGAAGTAGACCGCAACAGGGAAGAAGCACAAAAAGCAATTGCCGATTTAAGCGAGAGTATTACTCGTGCTTTGCCTCATGAATTACGGACCCCGATGACGGGTATAATGGGCCTGGCCGAACTGCTGAAAGTCCAGGCTGAAGACATGACTCCCGCCGAGGTGAAAGATCTTGCCGAGTCATTATACAATTCTGCTGTGAGGATGAACAAAACACTTGAAAAATTCTGGATATATACACAGTGCCTGCTGCTGCCAAGCGACAGCGTAAAGTTGGCTTCTTCCCGCGAAATGGGTACAAGACAAGCTGATACAATTATCCGCCGTACCGCGGAAGAGATGGCACTCGCTTACAAACGTTCCGGCGACCTCACACTCGAACTCTCTGCATTATCGGTCGCAATTAATGAAAGATATTTTGAACAAGTAATTCGACAGGTTATTGAAAATGCTTTTAAGTTCTCAGATTCAGGTACAAAGGTAAGCATTTCCACTTCTATAAAGGATAATAACAGCGTAATATTTGTAATGGATAAAGGGCGGGGAATGTCGGTCGACCAGATCCAAAAAATACAGGCATTTATGCAATTTGACCGCGAGAGACACGAACAGCAGGGATTGGGCCTCGGTTTGATGATCGCTAAACGATTATTAAAGATTCATGACGGGAAATTGGATATTACCAGCGATTTGGGACAGGGTTCAACTATAACTATTTCCCTGCCGGCTATAAGCTAAGACTGGCAAGCATTTCCGCCGCCTAAACGGATGACAGTCTCAGTATTCTGCGGATAATTTTTCTTGCCTCTGCCATCTCCCGGCCATCGATTACTTTTACCGCAAAAAGAACAGCTGCAAAAATTACGAATAATACAATTTTAAAAATAAATCCCGCCGGTGAAAGCGGTTCCGGCCGAAATAATAAAAAAGCACCAAATAGTATCAATGCCGGCACGCCGATTTTAATTATCTTATTCCATTCATATTTAACATAATAGAATTTTTGAGAGGCAAAATATATGCCTATTGCCATAACGATATAGCTGAGCAGTGTGGATAGAGCTGCGCCCAGAATACCGATAAGAGGTATTAAAACAAAATTGGCACCGATATTTAATAAAGCTCCCGCACCTGTAATCAAAGGCAGGTATTTCGTTTTCTTCTCAAGGTAAACACCGACGACAAAAACTATATATACCCCGGTAAATACATAAGCCAGCAGTATCCAAGGCACGATTTCCACGCCCTCCCAGTAAACGGGCGGAAAGAACTGCCTGCCGAAAAAATTAATTCTTACGATATCTTCAATAAAAAAAGAGACCGTTAGGAATATAGTCATTGCCCCGAGCATATAATATGTAAATACTTTAGCAAAAAGCAGTTTTGCATCCGGATCTTTCGAATGATTAAGGAAAAAAGGTCGCCAGGCATAGTCAAACATACCGACAATAAGCATCATAAAAATCCCGAGCCTGTAATTGAGCTGGTAAATGCCAAGTGTATCGTCATTTGTTAATGCTTTTACGATCGGCCTGTCGACCACCTGCATTGCTATGCCTGCAAGCCCCGCAGGGATATACGGCAAGCCAAATTTCAATATTTCTTTATATAATTTTGCAGGGAATCTAAACGTCAACTGCTTCAAAACCATGCCGGATAATGCCAGAAATGTAAATCCTGAAGCCAGCAGGTTTGCCAGGAATACTCCTTCCGCATGCATTCCGAAACCGAGTATCAGGATAAGATTGAGTATAAGATTGATTATTATATTAAATATTTTTAAAACAGCAAAGCGCTTGGCTTTTTGTTCCATACGTAATGAAGCAAACGGGATTACCGTGATCGCATCGAAGAAGAGTATCCATCCGGCATATCGTATAAACTGATGCTGTTCAGGTTGGAAATCCAGCAGCGAAGCCAGTGCATCTGAATTAAAATAAATACCGGTTGCCAATATGAACGAAGTTGCCAGCAGTGATAGAAATGGAACGCTGAAATTTTGTTTTTTATCTCCGATCTCAAGCGATGATACAAAACGCATATATGCAGGTTCCATACCGTAACAAAAAAAGACATTGGCAAATGCAATGTAAGCATAGACATTTGATATGACTCCATTCTCTGCAGGCAGTAAAACATTTGCATAAAACGGAACTATAAGGAAATTCAGCAATCTGCCTACGACGGTACTAAGGCCGTAGATTGCCGTTTCTTTTCCTAATCGGAGAATTTTATCGAGCATGATTTATTTGTGCGTAATGCAGTTATCCCAGGATGTTTCCGGAAACAAATTCATTCAAATACCGGTTTATTTCATGCTCTTAATAATCGGGTAATGCCGTCATTCCGTTTTTTAAAACCTGCATAAAATGCGACGGCGGCCTTGTAGGTTTGCCGGTTGATACATTCAGAAAGCTGTGGATTGTATATCCCTCTGCAAGCGGTTCTTCTCCGCCGTCTCTAAAAACGCGATAGTCTATCCTCAGCGTTGCTTGCGGCAGGTCTTTAACAACAGCCTCTATCGAGAGTAAATCGTCGTATAAAGCCGGATTGCGGTATTTCGCAAACGCTTCAATAACAGGAAGAAGAATTCCGCTTTTTTCAAGTTCAGAGTACGGCAGTCCGAGCGATCGGATCAATGCCGCACGGCCTACTTCGAAATATTCGAGGTACTTGCCATGATAAACAACTTTCATCTGGTCCGTGTCGGCATAGCGGACACGAATTTGTGTTACATGTTTTATCATCATTATTTTCTAATGGTAAATACGGCTATTCTTTCCAAGCACCCATTTTTGAGAACTTTTCAACACGAAGCTGAACCAGGCGATCAGTTTTAATTTTCTTCAAAGCCTTTAATTCTTCTATTAATATTTCTTTCAATGTTTGCGCCATCATCTGCGGATTTCGATGCGCGCCGCCCATAGGTTCAGGAATAATACGATCGATGACTCCCTGTTCAAGCAGATCAGGCGCTGTAAGCTTTAAAGCTTCTGCTGCCTGCTCTTTGTACTCCCAGGTGCGCCAAAGTATGCTGGAACAAGACTCGGGCGAGATAACCGAGTACCATGCATTTTCGAACATCAAAATTCTGTCTCCAACTCCGATACCAAGAGCGCCGCCCGAAGCACCTTCTCCGATTATCACAACAATTATTGGCGTAGGGAGATGTGACATTTCAAACAGATTCCGTGCGATCGCTTCGCCCTGTCCCCGTTCTTCAGCGCCGATTCCCGGATAAGCGCCCGGTGTATCGAGCAGGCATATAACAGGCCGATGGAACTTAGCAGCAAGCTGCATCAGCCTGAGTGCTTTTCTGTATCCTTCCGGATTGGGCATGCCGAAATTTCTGTAAATATTGGAGCGTGTATCTCTTCCTTTCTGATGGCCTACAATAAGCACCGTTTCCTTATTCAGTTTACAGAAGCCGGCAACTATTGCTTTATCATCGCCGAAACGGCGGTCGCCATGCAGTTCAATAAAATCTTCCGTTATCAACGGAATGTAATCAAGAGTGTAAGGCCTGTCCGGATGGCGGGCCAATTGCACACGCTGCCAGCGTGTTAAATTGCTGTAGACATTTTGACGAAGCTGATCGACTTTGTTTTCGAGTGTTGCGATTTCATCTGCAATATCCAGATTGTCGGCATACTTGCGCATTTCGGCAATTTTTTGCTCAAGCTCGATAATAGGTTTCTCAAAATCCAGTGTCACTTTTGCCATAGGCAAAATCTCCTAATCATACTCTTACTTTTTCTTTTCTTTTCGTAATTCGCGAAATTGCAGCCAGGTTTTAATTAAAATTTCCAGATCGAGAAGAACGTTCTGATTTCGCGCATAATAAAGATAATACTGATTAATCTCTTCATCCGACAATGCAATATTCTGCCGAAGCCGGGCCAGATCGCAGAGGCCCGTTTTTCCGAGGAATAATGAGCCATTAGCCGCTTTCATTGCCTGCAAACGGATGCGAGGCGGACCGACAAGGCTGATTTTCCCACCGAAAACCAACGGCAACTGGCGGATAAAATTACTCGATTTCTTTTTTTCTTTTCCGGAAAAAAAACAGAAGAAAGGAAAAATTGTTATTAACATAAAACCTGATATTACAAGATCGAAAATCCTCTTTGTGAACCTGTTGAAAGGTTTATCGATATTATATGCAATCTGGACAAGGGGCAGATTTTCAAGACTATCAATGCTTGCTTTTCCTACTATTACCTCCATTGTTGTCGGAACAAGATGAAAGGCGGCCGTTTGTTCCCGGCTTTTTCCGATAACTGTAAGTATTTGAGAATAACTCAATGCCTGAGGCGCAAAAATAACATCGCTGATTTTTTCCTGTTTAATAATTTTTCCGACGTTTTCCAGGCTGCCAAGTACCGGCACACCGTTAAACATCTCACCAATTTGTTTATGAGTCGTTCCTACAAATCCGACAATTTCGTACCCTTCGCCAACTTTTGTTCTCATTTTCTTTTGCAGTTCAATAGCATTTTTATCTGTGCCGACGATGAGAGTCCTTTTGCCGAAGAGCGTGCTTCTGCCATGTGCTGTTGTTTTTCCAAGAATGCGGAAAACCAGACGCCATCCGGGGATGAATACCAAAGCAAAAATTCCGGAAATCACCACTATCATCCTGCTGAATGCAAAATCCCTGAAAAAAGCTATAAGAGCAGAAATTAAAATGTAAGCGAAGAAGGTTGCACCTATAGAACGGGAAACGGACATCCGGCGCTGAGTATATACTCCTGCTGCATATAAACAACTTATTACGATTATTGCAGGAATGGTAAATACTATTGAATAGGCATATGCCGGATAACTCAGTATTTTGCCTGTCCGGATCCACTCGGCAATTAAAAGACTTATTGTCATTGAAATAAAATCAAATACCGCAACTTTCAACGGCCGTAATATCGAATTTATCAAAGCTATAAATGATACAAGACCGATCGACGCCTGCAGAACTATTGAGAAAAAAGAAGAGGAGCGGAAATGCTTGTCCGCAAAAAGGCGCATTGCATCATAGAATGTTTGTATCTCGTCAATACTGCTGCGCCGAGTACTTTCTCCCTTGTAATGAATAATTTGTGTCGAATGAACATAATAAATCTGCCAATTTGCCTGACGGATGCGGTAACACCAATCAAGGTCTTCTCCGTACATAAAGAAACTCTCATCCAGTCCGCCTACTTGCTTATAAGCCTGCTTACGGACCATCATAAAAGATCCGCTGATTGCGTCAACCGGATTTGTTTCTTCTGTATCCAGGTATGTAAGGTTATACTTGCCAAAAAGCTTTGTTTTGGGAAACAGTCTGCTAAGACCGATTATCTTAGTGAACGCAACCCAGGGTGTCGGGAAACTGCGTCTGCACGCCAATTCTATCGATCCATCCGGATTAAGAATTTTGCATCCTGCTAATCCTGCTTCCGGACGAGTTTTTAAAAAATCAACCATAACACGGATTGTATCTTCCTGGACGATAGTATCAGGATTGATTAAAAGAGAATATTTTCCGCGTGCCTGTTTCAATGCGATATTATTGGCTTTGGCAAATCCGAGGTTAGATTCATTTATAATGAGCTTAACGCGCGGAAATTTACGGCGTACCATTTCAGCGCTTCCGTCATCCGAAGCATTATCAACTACGATTATCTCAGAACGAATTCCTTTTAAAGCTCTCTGAATCGATACAAGCGCCTGGTGCAGAAAATCGCGAACATTATAGTTGACAATTATAACGGAGACTTCCAATGCGTCAGACTTAAAAGACGCGCCGGACTTCGGACGTACTACTTGTTTGCGTTGTCCTGCCATAATATCAACGGTTCTTTTTCGCGAAAAGGCTTTTAAATTTTAGTTTCCATACCATCCATGCGGCTTCAAAAATGATATGTTTAGACATTTTTGAAACACCTGCTCTTCGATCGACAAAAATGATAGGAACTTCGCACAAGCGGAAACCGTTCTTCCATGCCATGAAATTAGTTTCAATCTGAAAACTGTAGCCGTTAGATTTGATAGAATCCAGATCCATGCTTTCCAAAACTGCCCGCCGGTAACATTTAAATCCGGCGGTCGAATCCCGTACCGGTAAACCGGTCACAAACCGTGTGTACATATTTGCTGCGTAACTCAGGATCAACCTGCTCATCGGCCAGTTAACGACATTCACTCCGCATATATACCGCGAACCGATCACGAGATCGTATTCATCCGTTTTCGCCAGAAGTTTTACCAATGATTTCGGATCGTGTGAAAAATCTGCATCCATCTCAAAGGCAAAATCAAATCCTTGCGAAAGCGCGTATTTAAAACCGGCGACGTAAGCTGTGCCAAGTCCTTGCTTGCTCGGCCTTTCAAGAAGATGAACTCGTGAATCATTCTTCTGCATCTCCTTTACTAAATTCGCTGTCCCGTCCGGTGAATTATCATCGACAACAAGTACGTGGAATCCTTCATTCTGGGCCAGAATTTCAGGAATGATTTTAGGGATATTATCCGCTTCATTATATGTCGGAATAATAATTAGAGAACGTTTCATAAAAACACCAGATTATTTCTTTATAGCTTCTATAATTGACTGCACAATATATTCTTGTTGTTCTTTATCAAGTTCAGTATGCATGGGCAGTGACAGTACTTCGTCCGATGCCTTTTCAGTTACCGGGAATGTGCCCTTTGGCCTTCCAGCCGCCTTATAGGCATCCTGTAAATGCAGAGGGATGGGGTAGTATATACCATATGGAATTTTCTTTTCATTTAAGGATTGCACTGCCTGGCTGCGATTCTTCAATCTAATTGTGTACTGATGATAGACATGCCTGCCGTATGAAACTTCAAACGGAGTCTGAATATCCGCGCTTTTAAACAGGCGGTTATATTCTTCTGCGGCCATCCGGCGCGCATCTATCCATTTATCAAGATACCTTAGCTTAACTCGAAGCAATGCTGCCTGCAGAGCGTCCAGACGGCTGTTGACTCCGATAATCTCATGTTTATAACGCATACGCGAGCCATGCACTACTATCATGTGCATTTTTTCGGCTAGTTCTGTATCATTTGTAACTATCATTCCGGCATCGCCGAATGCACCGAGATTCTTGCTTGGGAAAAAGCTGATACAGCCTATGGCACCGATGCCTCCTACTTTCCTGCCTTTGTAATCAGCTCCGATTGCCTGACACATGTCCTCAATAACCGGTATGCGATGACTGTCAGCAATTTTCATCAGAGGATCCATATCCACAGATTGCCCATACAAATGAACCGGAATAACGGCCTTTGTCTTCTTCGTAATAGCCGCTTCAATCTTCAACGGATCAATATTATATGTAGCCGGATCGATATCAACATACACCGGCTTCGCACCCAGTAAAATGATTGTCTCTGTCGTCGCAGCAAATGTAAACGGCGTCGTTATAACTTCATCTCCCTGGCCAATACCAAGAGCCATCATCGCAACCATCAGGGCATCGGTCCCCGATGCACATCCAACGGCATGTTTTACGCTCAAGTATCCGGCTATTTCATTTTCAAATTCAGATACTTCTTTACCGAGAATATACTGGCCGGATTCAATAACTCTCAAAGCAGTTTCATCGATTTCTTTTTTAATTTTTTTGTATTGGCCCACTACATCGACCATCTGTATCGGTTTCATTAAATCACCTTTTATTTAAACATCCTTGGATATTCAGGATCAGGTAGTACAAGCATTGAAAAATTTAATAAATTTTCCTTGATTATTTTTATGTTAATGGGATTGATATTCAGCATTCTACTCTAAGCGTGTCCCTTTCCTGTAATCATTACGTAAAGAGTGTTCAATAATATCTTTAAATCTAACCGCCAGGAAAGATTTTCTATATAGAAAAGATCATATTTAATTTTTGCCCGTACGTCTTCCATATTCTCGTCATATTTATGCTTCACCTGCGCCCATCCTGTGATGCCCGGCCTGACTCGATGGCGGTGATTATACAGTGGTACTTCTTTTGTAATCTTGTCAACAAAAAATGGGCGTTCGGGACGCGGCCCAACCAGACTCATATCGCCGACAAGGACATTAAATATATTCGGGAGTTCATCAAGATGCATTTTCCGAAGAAGCCTGCCGATACGGGTCACACGCGGATCGTTTTTACCTGCCCAGACCGGTCCCGAATGCTTTTCTGCATCCATACGCATTGAGCGGAATTTCAATATCTTAAAATGTTTTCCGTACCTTCCAACTCTTGTTTGACGGTAAAACACAGGTCCTCTTGAATCAATCTTTATTAAGACGGGAATAATAATCCATAACGGAATTCCGATGATTACAATAAATAGCGAAAATATAATGTCCAGCATTCTTTTTGCCGTTTCTTCCCAGGGTTTCATCAATTGCGGGCGTACTTCCATAAGCGGCAAACCGTATAAAGAACTGATTCTCGCTTGTCCGCTTACAATATCATACAAATCAGGCATTATTTTCATGCCGACATTGACACTATCGCACTGGCGCATAAGTTCCATCAGCTGGGGATGTTCGGTCGAATCGAGTCCTATTAAAACCTCATCAATTGAATGTTTCTTTATAAGGTGAGAAACATCCTGAATTGATCCAAGAACGGGAAGTTTTTGATATGAACTGCCTTTTTGTTTTTGCTGAGCATCGTTCTTGGTTTTTACTTTTACGAATCCAATTACTTTATATCCAAGTGCAGGATATTTAAGAACCATATCACACAATTTGAATGCTTTTTCTGACCAGCCCACAATGAGCGTATTACGGAGGCCAACGCCGGCCATCAGCAATCTGCGCTGAATGAACCGCTCCATAAGTCTTCCCGCAACGACAAAAGATGTTAAAGCTATCCAGTATCCCACTATCAGAAGACGTGATTGGACTATTGTTTCGCTTGATGTATCATCAAGAAAAATTAAGAAGAATAAAACCAATGCACCGACAACCGTTGATCGAAAAATAGTCAGGATTTCATCGATGCGGGATTGTTCATACCATAAACGATATAAGCCGAACAAACTGAACCAGACAAGCCAGTAGGCGCAAATAATCATCATAGGCAAAATAAGCTCAGGTTCAATGCTGTAAGGGATCCATCCGCTTCTTACACGGAAAGCATAATAAGCGAGATATGCCAGGTTAATCGTGATGATATCTATGACTATTGTAGCAATATGTTGAGAGCGGGAATTCATATAAACTTTATAAGTACTAATTATGCCGCTCCTAACGGAGCTCTGTTTTTTCTTTCTTCTAATTCTATAAATCTTCCGTCCCTACGGGACTAAAATCGATGATTTGACTTTAAAATCTCTATAAACAT
>JAFGLB010000166.1 GCA_016928255.1 Bacteroidota bacterium | reverse complement strand
CGCGTTGATAACGAACGCAATATACAGCCGTCTATCGAAGTCAGAGACGAAAACCTGTTCGGTGCCGGTGCGGAGATGGGAGTGTTAATCGGGGGAGGTACCAGGAATCAGAGTTTTGTGGCGGAGTTAAAAGCGACGCGGATCTTCAATACTTACCTCACATTCAACCTTAAAGGGTATTCCATCGCCCGCGATATTAACTTCTATGAAGACGGGATAGTCGAAAAACGGAACAGGTTTGAACGCGTTCGTACAGGCGAATATGAAGAACGCAGGTTCGGCGGGATAGTCAGTTTCGGCGCCCAGCTTGAAAGGCTCGGCAGTGCCGCGATCGAAGGCCGTCTGGAAAAAATCAATATCAAGAATATTTTTAACGCTAAAATTGACAACCAGGAGTATAATATTTCATCAATCCGTTTCGGCACAAGCGTTGATACGCAGGATAAATTTCCGTTCCCGACTGAAGGGACGGTAATCAATTTTTATTACGAATCTGCCCTGATGAAACTCGTTGATGCTCCGGGTTTTACAAAGATGTTTTTCTCTTACGAAGCTTACCAGATGTTCAGTAAGAATCATGTATTCCATCCCCGGCTGGCTATCGGCTTCGCTGATGAAACGCTTCCGTTGAGCGAGCAGTTTTCGCTGGGCGGCCAGCAGGATTTGTTCGGGTTCCGCGAAGACAATATGCGCGGCCGGCAGTTATTATCGGCCAGCCTGGAATACCAGTACCAGCTTTCGCTAAATTTAGTCTTTAATACATATTTTAAAGCGCGGTACGATTTTGGCTCTGTCTGGGCGAAAACAGTTGAAATGAAGCTGAAAGATTTTAAGCATGGCCTTGGTTTAACTATCGGTTTTGATACGCCTGCAGGCCCGGCGGAGATTTCATTAGGCCGCAGTTTCTACTTTATGGATCGTTCTATCAAGTTCGGGCCGTTAACCGTATATTTCAGTATCGGGTATCCAATTTTCGGAATTATTAGAAATTAACAGCCGGGTTTAAAGGCCGTTTAAATATTTTTTGAAAGGCAACTTGTTTTGCCTGTTTATCGTATTTATATATATAGGGTATCAGTGGAATTTTTTCGAGGTCTAGAATGAAAAATCCATTCTCTCATATGTCAGCCCGCTCCATTAAAATCATCTATACTCTTTCCGCTTTAGTTGTCTTTGGCATCTGCTTCATGAATTTTTCTGCCCATATGCTCGGCCGCGGCTCCGGTAACGATCAATGCAGGTGGATCGTAAAAGGCGAATCGAGAATGGTGATTACCGATATAATAAGCGGGGGAGTCGCGGATCTGGCCGGCCTGAGGGATGGAGATGTCCTGGTAAAAATCGACGGAGAGAGTATTAAAGACGCGGCTGCTGCCCAAAAATTAATCGATAAGAAAGTCGGGGCCTATTCCGTTTATACGATCGAGAGAGACGGCGAACTGCTCGATCGGCCGATATTCATTTGCAAACTGGTCAATTTGCTTTTTCTTTCGCAATTTCTCTTTGGGTTAGGATTTCTGATCGTAGGATATGTCGTGGTTATGGCAAAACCGCAGGGGAAAATTCAGCAAATGTTTGCACGTTACAGCATTTTATCGATGCTTTTTTTCGGCCTTGCAGTTTTGAACCTGGATCCCGCAATTTTTTCTGGGTGGCAGAGAATTACACTCATTGCAGGATTTGTTGCCGCGACTGTATTTGCGCTTCCGATTTTTATCAGGTTTTTCCTTTTCTTCCCCGTTAAAAGAAAAGGCTCCAACAGCATTTTGCTTGCAATCACATTGCATATAGTAAGTATTGGTATTGCTGCGGCAATATTCGGATTACCGAAAGGGGAAAATTTTTTACCCGTTCTCATTGTTGCTTTTGTTTTACGGTATGTTTTTATATTTATCGGATTCGGTTTCTTTATCCACAGTTACTTCAGGCTTGTTTCGCGCGAAAGGCGGATTCAACTTTTTCCTGTTCTTATAAGTATAGCAATAAGCCTGGTTCTTTTTATGTACGGATTGCTGATTCAGACAATTGATCCGATTGCAGCATTCCTGAAGCCATCGGTTGTAATGCCGCTCATGCTGCTTGTCGTATCGCCGGCGTTCTTCGGTTATGCCATCTTCAGGCATAGATTAATGGATATTGATGTAATAATCAGGCGGAGCCTTATTTACGGAGCAGTCACGGCTTTGCTGGCAGCCGTTTACCTGGTATCTGTCTACGGTATAGGCACGTTAGTAAATTATTTTTTCGGCGAACAGAATAACCAGATTCTTATTGTTGTATCGCTTGTAGTGGTGGCTTTTGTATTCGATCCTGTCAAACAAAAAATGCAGAGTGCGATAGACCGCGTATTCTTTCACGAACGGTACGATTATCAGCGAGCTCTGCTGGATTTTACGCAGGAATTGCCGCGCCTGATGGAGATGGAGCATATACTGAAATCTATTATTTCGCGTTTGTCTTCAACCATGCATATCGAAAAAATTTCGGTTTTTATATGCGGAGAAAAAGGAGGATGCAAAGCGGCAGCTCACAACCTGGAGAAATCCGACTGCGAATTCAAAACCGGCAAGAATACACTGATGGCGCTTTTGGAGAAAACACGCAAACCGGCGGATCTGCACCTTTTAGGCGACGAGTACGATGCGACGGAGATTAACGATGAGGAGAAACAGAAACTTCTGCGTTCAGGTATAGTGTTATCGGTGCCTATGTTTTTGCAGGACAGACTTGTTGGATTTATTAATGTCGGGCCGAAAATGTCGGGCAAAATTTATTCTCAGGAAGACATAAACCTGCTGGCTACAGTAGCGGGCCAGGCCGCAATTGCGATCGAGAATTCACGTCTTCACAAATCCGAAATAGAACAGGGGCGGATAAAGGAAGAACTGGATCTCGCAAAGAAAATCCAACAAGGATTGTTCCCGAAGAAAAGTCCGCAGGTGCCCGGCCTAGACATTACCGGCATATCCGTGCCTGCATCGAGCGTAGGCGGAGATTATTACGATTTTATTCAACTGGGTCCGAAAAAAGTACTGGTTGTTGCAGCGGATGTTTCCGGCAAGGGGATGTCGGCCGCGCTTTATATGTCCAAGATTCAGGGTATGGTTCAGCTTTCCGCTCATATGTACAATACGCCGAAAGAAATGCTGATAAATATTAATAGGCGGATTTTTGAAGGGCTGGATCGAAAATCTTTTATAACAATGATACTGGCGCTGTTCGATATGAAAAAGAAGGAAGTGCGGATCTGCCGTGCAGGCCATAATAAAGCTCTCTACAGTAAAAACGGCAAAGTGCGGTCACTTGAAGGCGGAGGGATTGGCTTGGGACTCGAACGAGGGCCGATGTTTGAAAATGCCATAGAAGAAGTACGGCTTCCGGTAAAATCGGGTTCTCTGTTCCTTTTCTATACAGACGGCATAACTGAGGCAATGAACGAGAAGAAACAGCAGCTTGGCGAAAGAGCTGTTATAGACATTCTTAAAACGAAAAAGGATATTTCGGCCGAAGGGATACAGAAAGCAATTTTATCGCGTGTGGAGAAATTCCGCGGATCTGCTGAGCAGCATGACGATGTAACAATGGTAGTTGTAAAAAGCGTGCCGGTTAAAAAATAGTTAGTATGCATAATTAAATGCTTTAAGCTTAAAATTTGTTTTCATATATCAATAAAATATTTTAAATTAGAATAAGCGGCCTGTATTTTCTTCCCTGTGAATACAGGCAGTAAATGCCCCAGTTTCTCCTTCAAGTGAAATACCTCTGGGGCATTGCTTTTAAATGCCCAAAACGCCATATTATTTACAAGGCATATCTAACAGGTGGAGGTTCGGGAAAGCAAGTTTCAAGCGTCAAGGATATTACAGGTATGATGGATATAATATGTCGATTGAATTGGCCTTATCGCATGTTAGGGTGCTTGTACAAGAATAGTGTAATATGAAAATAAATAAAACAATCTTTCTGATCAACCTCGTTACCAAGCTCTCAGATTGTGTGAAAACTATGGCAAGTATTTTGTATAAGTAAAGGGGAAAATAATAGGAGAACATTATTTGG
>JAFGLB010000165.1 GCA_016928255.1 Bacteroidota bacterium | reverse complement strand
GTGTCCGGAAGGGCCGCAACCCGCATCACAGATGAGTGAGTTCTGATTATAATAATTAGCAAAGCGATCCAGAAGATTCCGATCATATTCTTTCTGGTTCATTTCATCATGAAACAGCTCATGATATTTATGGGCTATGAGATTGTAGGCTTGACGAGTTTTGGAGTTTACAGTCTCTATTGTCTCCATTTTTGTATTACTTGTTATCATGATCGGTCTTTTTGCCGCCTAACGATTTCTATATTACAAAAAAAACGGCGGGATATTCCTACTCAACCAGAACTTATGCGCTTTCTCCTGAATTTGTTGCTCAGGTGGCAATGGCAATCATATCCATTCTGGAGTCTCTACCGTCATTGTTCCTTTTACATTTCCCGTATTTATTGTTGACATTGGCTCAATCAATAATACTTGCACTTCTTCTGCTGCCTCAGGTCGATGTTCAACACCATGAGGCACAATGATAAATTCTCCTTCCCTTAATTCAACAGAACTATCCCGGAAATGTAAAGTGAAACTTCCATGCACAACAAGGAACATTTCGTCTTCGTTATCATGCTGATGCCAAACGAAAGAACCCTTAAATTTGACTAATTTCACATGCTGCCCGTTAAGAGCACCAATGATTTTGGGATCCCAATGATTTGAGAATTTTTTAAACTTCTCGTCTAAATTAATCTTGTTAATATTCATACACTAGCCTGTTCTTTTTACTGCCGCCTAACGATTTCTATATTACATAATAAAACCTGCCGACTTCAGCTTACAGCTTGGTCCTTTTTGCGCTGCATCCTGAGTTTGTTACTCAGGAGGCGGAAGCTTGCAATTATTTTTTAAATAATCCGGCCCCCTTTTCATACCCAAGCGTACCCGGAACAATATGCATATAATCAATCGGAAGCGGCTCGTCGACTCCGGTAAGTGAAGGTTTATCTTCAGTATTTGTCAACCTCAATGAAATTTCACCTTCCTTTGTAACGTTATTCTCGGTTATTTCAAATACTTTCGGATTCAAACGTACACTGTCCGGTATCCCTTGAAAATACTTATTGTTAACAATTACACAATTATCTATTGAGTATTTTGCATTATTTGCATTACCTTTAACCCAGACATATCTGCAATCAGAAACAATATTATTCTCAAATTTAAAATCCTTATCAGGAAATGATGTCCAGACACCCTGGGATGCACCATAAATTATAGAGTTTGTTATACCATTACCAGTCTTTATCCCGTCTCCTGAATCCGCTCCAAATACCACTGTGTTTCTTACTTTATAAAAGATACAGTGATCAAATCTAACTCTATTCCCGTGAACAAAGACTGCCTGAATTTGAGAGACATTTGCATCTCCTACAAACATACATTGCTCAACAATTAAATCCGTTTTTGTTTTATTTATCCTGGCTATTGGGAAGTACCTTGTGTGCGGATAAAAATAACCGTGATATTTAATTCCTCTAATAGTTACATGGCTTTCATCAATTAAAAAACTCACCACCCAATTATTAAGTCCCGATATTTCACCTTTCAAGGCCTTGCTTGTAACTACCGGCATTTTTTCATGTGTCCATGATGTATCGCCGGGCAAAATACTCGCTTCGATTACAATGCGTTTATCGGTCATCTCTTTTTCCGTTGCGACAGATACATGATGATCTAAAATATAAATTCCCGGATTTAATTTTATGACATAGATATCATTATTCCGGCTCTTGATATTTTCTGCAGCTTTATGAATAGAATATACCGGAGATTCTTTAGTCCCCGGGTTATTATCATTTCCTATTTTACTGTCGACATAAACTGCCTGAGCACGAACGGTCAGGATGCATAGAATAATTAAAAGACCTGTAAATAATATTTTTTTCATAGAATTTAACCTTTTAGTTTCTCAAATTTGTACATAATATTTTACTGTCAATTCCTTAAAAACGCATGCAGATGGCGCATAAGTCCGCCATTTTTTTGTCGGGATTTGCGGGTTAGGAAGCGCATTATTTCTTAGGAAATAATTTTTCAGTTAGAACAATATTTTTCACTTCCTCATTTAATTGTTCTGGCGACAGTGAAAGCCAGTGTGGTATTACCTCGTTTAGGTTTATTAAATGAGCTTCGTCAATATTTGGGAACAAAAATACTGGACCTGGACCTGCTACACGTAGAAATCTACCTAATCTAAAAATGGCTAATCGATTATCTTCACGCACAATTCGTAAACATTTTGAAATAATCAGAATTGACAAAAGTACTAGTAACGAGAAGACAATACCATAATTCATTTTAATTCTTCATCTTTCTTTTTTTTGTGCATCTGACGATTTCTATATTACAAAAATAAAACTGACTTTAGCTTCCAGCTTATTCATTTATGCGCTTCCTCCTGAGTTTGTTGCTTGGGAGGTTGCTTACTTACTGTCTTCTCCATTGATGTTCGCATTTTGTCCAAATAGCAATTGCTGTAAAATTTTTCCAAGTAAAAATAAGGCTAAGGCGCAAAATATTCCTTTTGCCACAAAGTAACCTGATATACCACCATCGAATAGTGCAAGATACTTAACATTATTTCCATCAACAATTGATGAATAAATACATATTACAAAAACTAATATGGAAAATATGGGATTTATGTATTTGAGATAGAATTTCATTTGATTTTCTCCAAATCAATAATACGATACTCAAGATTAAAAATATCTATATCGCTATCCAAATAGTTGTCATGTCCACAGATAACTTCCTCTTATAAAACAAGCATGGAAAATAAGAACACCACCTAACGACTGGTCAGAGCTACATTATCTATAAATTGCCATAGAGATATTCAATATATAAAAAACATGAAATTTGGACTATCTAAAACTGTTGTTAATTAAAATAAATTTCTTTGGATCTCCACCTGCGTGGCATTGTTTCAAATTAAATATTGTGGTTTCTATATATAAATGCAAGGAATAAGCACAGAGAGAATTTAAAAAGATTATTTCGAAGTAGGGACGTTCAATTGAACGTCCCCACAGAAATCTCAATCCGGTCTGGTGACCGCCTGTCTACCAATTACCAATTTCATAGTCGTAGAATCCCTGCCTGCTGCAGGCAGGCGATCACCAGATCGGATAATAGATTAGAAAGAAAATCCGGTCGGTGACCGGAACACGTTGCCAGCTATTTATCTTCACCGTATGATGAATCATACGGCTATCTGTTACAAAACCCTTTGGGTTTCGTGTAAACAGCAGTTGAATTTGGCATAGTTTTCCCGGGCACAATGCGTTGTGCCCCTTTTTACGAAAGCTGAAGCTTTCGGCTACCAACTGTTTACTATTCACTGTTCACTTTTTTGAAATGGGAGAATTAATGAGGGGTCGATAATACAGTAAAAATTCCGATATTTCTCTCTGTATTGTTCAAGAAAAATATCGGAATTTTAGCTCGCGGTGAAATTCGGAAATTTACTCAGCAGACAACAGCCACTCGCGGGCTTCTTGCTCATCCTTGAATACCTGCACTTTCATCTGAGGATGATTCAGAGTAGATTGAAACATGCGCGCTACGCCGTACTGAAGCTGACTGCCTGCGATAATAGCCGATTTCACTACATGCGGCAGTTCCATCTTTTGCAGTTCCTGCGCAAACGACAAAAGCTCGTTGAACCCGACTCCCACGTTCTCAAGTTTCCTCATGTCTTCGATACGGTTTAAAAATTCAGAATTGTTTACAGCGTTCTTAAATACTCCCTGCAGATCTTCCTTCGTCAACGTCCCCCAGTATACAGCTTTTATCAATTCGGTACTCTTTTCAATAGAGTGGGACATGAACTTCCTCCTTTGCTGTTTGTACCCGCTAGTATGCCAAATTAACATCGGGCGCTTCCTGAGCTTTGCCTCTCTACCCGGCCTGCCTCCAATAACTTTCCAATATAACAGATTTATTTTAAAGTCAAAATAGTCAATGAAAAAAGACAGAGGCGTAAAAAGTGCCCCTGTCGTGTCATTATCTTACCTGGCCTTTCGTATGGCCGAAGAATTTGTTCACTTTTTCGCCGGCAATCTCGAAAACTATGTAAAGCACGGGAATTACAATCAAAGTAAGCACCGTTGTGGCGGTTAATCCGCCTATTACGGCTCTTGCCAGAGGCGCCCAGGTTTCGGAACCTGCACCCGTTCCGATAGCAAGCGGAACCATGCCCAGAATAGTGGTCATTGCCGTCATTAACACCGGCCGCAATCTGGCTTTTCCGCTGTATTCGACCGCTTCATACAATTCCATTCCCTTATGCCTCTGCTGGTTCATATAATCTACAAGAACAATTCCGTTATTCACGGCTATGCCTACAAGCATAACTATCCCAACAAGAGCCATTACGCTCAAAGTCGTTCCGGTCATCGCCAGAAAAATAAACACACCGATAATCGAAAGAGGAACCGTGAACATGATTATAAGCGGATCCACGAGCGACTCGAATTGCGAAGCCATAATCATGTAGACAAGAATAATTGCGGCAAGGAATGCGAGCGCTAAATAAAAGAACGCCTCTTCCTGGTCCTCTGCCGTTCCTCCTAAAACTACCTGATACTCGGACGGTATCGGAGTATCGGCAATGATTTTCTTTATCTCGCTTACAGCTGTCGACAAGTCGGTACCCGACAAAGCACAGCCGACGGAAACAAACCTGCTCTGGTTCTCTCTGTATATTGTGGGAGTCGATTGTTCTTCCGTTATCGTCGAAATGTCTTTCAATCTTACTCTTCCACCTGCAGGCAGTGCAAGTTCTATCTGTTCAAGAGATTCCTTTTTATTCCTGTATGCTTTGGCAAACTGAACGCGGATATTATACTCGTCGCCCAATTCGCGGTACTGCGAAGCAATCCTGCCCTGGATCGCGGTGGATACATTCCCAGCAACCTGCAGTGCAGATAAGTTATAATGATTGAGCAGATCGGTGTTAAGATGGACCTGAAGCTCTGGAGTGGTTTCCTGCACGTTCAGCGATACATCCACAAGCCCTTCCACTTTCTGCATCTTAACTTTTAATTCATTGGCAATTGCTTTCGCACGGGCAACATCGAAACCGATAACCCTGACTTCAATATCCTTCTCTGTGGAAATAGCGCCTCCTTCCATGAAAGTATAAGTTACGCCGGGTATCTTGTCGAATTTTTCTCTCAGTTTGTCCTGTATCTCGGACTGTGATATCTCTCTTTCTCCTTTCGGGACCAGCTTAATCATGATCTCGATAGTGCTCGAAGTAGTACCAAACGCACCCCAGCCCTCCCGTTCGCCGTAGAATATCGCAACGGATTCGTAGTCTTCTTTATTTATCGTCTGCCCCAGTATATCTTCAATTTTGTAGGCATACGTTCTGGTCTGTTCTATAGGAGTTCCTGCCGGCGATTCCATCAAAACATCTATTATGCCCTGATCCGATTTGGGCATAAATTCACCGCCTAATAACCACGCCAATCCTATCGATAAACCAAATAAAACTGCAACAGATATCAAAACAATCGTTTTATGATTTATTGACCAGTGCAGGTACTTGCTGTATTTCTTGGTAAGTTTTTCCAGCCACTCGCCTACCTTATCTTTATAGCTTTCAAGACGGTTATTTTTTCTTTTCGTATCGAGCTTGAGAATATTAGCCGCCATCATCGGCACAATGGTTAGTGCAACAATCAAAGAAACTACAAGACTGAACGTTATCGTCAGAACCATATCTTTGAACAGCTGGCCTGTAATATTCGGGACGAACAGTACGGGTAAAAACACTGCGATGGTGGTCAGTGTCGATGCCGTAATAGCCATACCGATTTCTTGCGCGCCGGCATCGGCAGAGTCCATTCTGCTTTTACCCATTTCGCGGTGCCGGTAGATATTTTCGAGGGCGACAATGGAGTTGTCCACAAGCATTCCTATCGCCAGTGCAAGTCCCGCCATAGAAATGATATTCAGCGTAACATCTGCCGCAAACATTACTGCAAAAGTCGCAATCACAGAAAGCGGTATCGACACTCCCATTATTATGCTTCCTCGGAAATTGCGCAGGAAGAAATAGATGACTATGAACGTGAGGAAGAAAGCAATAATTGCAGTATTGCGCAGGTTCTTGACAGACAGCATGATAAAATCCGCCTGGTCCCAGATGGAAGTAAATTTCGTACCCTGCGGCAGTTGTGAAAGAATTTCGGGAATCGATTCTTTGACCTTTCTGCTTGTCTGGATGGTATTTGCATCCGACTGCTTCATCAGTACTACCATAACGCCTTCGCCGTAATCCGCCCGTACTTCATTCGTATTCTCTTTAAATCCGTCTTCTACATTCGCGACATCTTTGATAAAAACCGGCAATCCTTTTCTGTATGTCAGGATCGTTTTCTTGATCTGGTCCAGCGACGCATATTCGCTCAGGACGCGAAGATTATAATTTTTGCCCGGAGTCTGAATTGTACCGCTGGGCTGGAGTCCGCTTCCGTACTGAATCGCCTGTATGACATCACTCGGCGACAGATCATACGATGCCAGCAGTACCGGATTTATATCCACATTGATCTGCCTCTGCTGTCCGCCCATAGTCTGGACGGAAGCTACACCGTCAATCCTTTCCAGGAGCGGTTCTATTTTATCTTCAGTCAATCTTCGTATTTCAGCAGGCCCCAGGTACTGGGAGCTTATGCTGAAATAAGCAATAGGCATCATTGAGGGATCGAATACAAATACGATCGGCTTGGTGGCATCGGCGGGCAGGTAATCCCTGATATAATCCAGATTTTTCCTGATGTCATTTTCCGCTTTATCCATATCGGTCCCGTAACTGAACTCGAGAGTAACAATAGAGTTGCCTTTAGAGGACTGCGAACTTACTTTTTCTATTCCCTTCACGGACGAAACGGCTTCTTCAATCGGCCTGGTGACAAGAGTTTCAATATCATCGGGCCCGACGCCCGAATAACTCGTAATCACGCCTGCAAACGGAAATGTAATATCCGGAAAGAAATCTATCTTCAACTGTGAAAAAGAGAAGAAGCTGAAAAAGATTACAACTGCGTAAAGCATTATCAGTGTAATCTGTCTTTTAAGTGAAAACTTGGTTAGCTGCATGACTGAAAATTTCCTTATTCAATTACATTAACTTTTTGGCCTTCTTTAACGATATTCTGACCGACAATTATTACTGAATCTCCTGCATTGAGTCCTTCTGTTATCTGAATCTGGCCGTTGTTTGATATTCCCGTTTTAACTTCTTTCATTTTTGCGGTTTGGTTTTCAATTACGTATAAAAAGAATCTCTTAAGAGTATTCTGAAGGCCGGTTTCACGGTCGATTTGTATTTCGGTTTGAGGGATTAAAGCATTCTCGGGAATAACCAGGCTTCCGATAATGTTTTTAGTTTCTATAAAATACTCCCCGAACAAACCCGACTTTATATCCCTGTCCTTTGTTACAAGCACAATTTCAACTTCCAGAGTCTTTGATGTCTGGTCTATGGCTGTATTGATCTTCGATACCCTGCCGGAATATTCTTTATCGGGAATCGTGGGAAATTTTATTAAAACTTTCTGGCCGATCTTTACATACTGAATATCCTCGCCGCTCAGGTTTACTTTTGCTTTCATTTTGGAAGGAGAAAGTACCTGCACTACCGGCTGGCCCATGTTGATTGTCTGATTTTTTTCCACATATACGGCGGCTGCGATGCCGTCGAACGGGGCTTTAATAAAACTGTTTTCGTACTGCTCCTTTGCCTGTTCATAACCCGACCGCGCCTGGTCCAGAGCATGATCGGCCGTTTCTTTAGCCAGTTTTGCCTGGTCGTACTGCTGCTGGCTGATGGCTTTTTCAGCAAAGAGCTTGTTCATTCTTTCGAATTCAATAGCCGTCAGTTTTGCATGGCCCTCGGCAGTCTTCATTCCGGCGCTGGCGATTTCCATTCCCTGTTTCAGAATTTCATTTTTCTGCTCAACAAGAACCTGATTCTCGGTTACCGCCTGTCCGGGCACCACGTATACCACCTTTACCCGTTCTGCAACTTTACTGTAAAGAATCACGTCTTCGTCGCCCGATACAGAACCGGTCGCTCGGATATAATTTGAAATCGGTTCAGATTTCGCCTGATAAATTTTTACAGGCACGGACTTTCCGCCGTTTTCCTCTTCCGTCTGCGAACATCCTGATAATACAAGGGCTGTTAATATTGTTATTAAGATTATTTTGCTTTTCATTTTTATCCTCTGATTATATTATTTCCAAATTCTATCCAGTAAACCAATGGACTTTAACAAAGAAAGCTGACTTACGTTATAATTATAAACTCCCTGCAGATAACCTATTTTGCTTTGCGAATAAAGAAGCTGGGCGTTGAGCACGTCAAGCTGATTGCTCATTCCCTGCGAATAGAGCAGGTTGGAAATTCTCATGCTTTCTTTGTATTGATCCAGCGCGTCTTTTAATCCCTGCAGGTTCTTAGATGCTTCCGCATAACCGTAATAGCTTTGTTCAATATCCATCTCCGCGCCGTATTCCGCCTGCTTGTAAGCCAGCTCCATCTGGTCGCTTTTCACTTTGGCGATCTGGTAGTCCAGTATTCGTCTTCCGCCTTCGAATAAAGGCCATGACATTGACAGTGTGACCGACTTCGATCTTATGTAATCTGACCACGTTACTTTTGAATTATCCATCGGCGCGGCATGATCTACGCCCGCGGCAATTGCGATGGTCGGACTGAACTGGCTTAGCGCCATTTTCTTTCCGCCTGCAATTGCATCTTTCTGATATTCCAGCGCTTTAATGTCTTTACGGTTCTCTTTTGAAATCGATTTGAGTTCTTCAAGCGAGCTGCTGGCATACTCATTAAGAAATTCTTTTCTTTTAAGCGTATCGATAACAATAAGCGAATCCGTTAAAGGAATATTCAGAAAACTCTTTAATCTCATAACCGAAAGTCTTCTGTTGGATAAAGCCGATTCAAGCAAGGGCAGTGTTGACGAGTATTGTGCTTTTGCCCTCTGGAAATCCAGCTCGGTTGCTTTTCCTGCACCGTAAAATTTTTCAACCTGATCCAGATTTTGTTTAGCTACGTTAACGGCTTCTTCGGCCGATTTAGCCAGTTCTTCGGAGAGTATGATGCCGTAGTATGCCTGCATTGAATTCAGTATTGTCTCTTCTTCCTTCCCTTTTAATTCTTCGCTCAGCGCTTTTCGCAGGTTATTCTGCATTTCAAAATTAAACCATCTGCTTCCGCCGGTGAAGAGAGGCATCGATAGAGTCAGCGAATGCTGGAACGTGTAAGAAGTTCCGACGACGAATTTCTGTCCCATAAAAACGAATACCGGGAGCTCGAGGTTCTTCTGCATTATTCCCTGATAACCCAGAGAAGGCAGAAAGTATGAAAGTGATTTCCACATCTCATAATTCTGCGCGTCGTATTCGTATGATTTCGATTGAAGCGACATGTTCTCTTTAAGCGAAATATCGACTACATTCTTCCAGGACAGGTATATGATCCGCTTTTGATCCTGCGCCCCGGCAAGATTCCATAAAAATGATATTGTTAAAATCAGAATTACTATACTTTTCCTTATCATAATAATTACCTTTGCAATTCCCTTTAATTGTTTTTCCAAAATATTGTCATGTGAAATTGGCTTATTATTATACGTGTATCTGGCGTATTTTGTTTCTAAAATATATTTCATGTTTTATAAATAAATTCGCAGTTAGTCTTTGACCTCTTTATAAAAATTATCCCACAGTTTAATCATTTCATTTTCTATGTTTTCATAACTTCCGTTCATCAGGAGGTATACCGCGATGCCGTCTATGGAATAGATAAACATTCTGGCTATTTGTTCGTCGGACATGGGTGATTCGAACTCGCCTTTTTCCCTTCCGATCTCCACTATAGCTGACCAGGCATCAAGATCCTTTTGCTGAGTTTCTCTCAGCTTATCCCTGAAATCCGGAAAGAGTTTTAAAGCATCAAACATCATAATGAAATAATTAATGTTGGCTTCTCTATCTTTTGTATCCAGGAATGTTTTTGATTCGTTTATAAGCTTTGTAATTTCTTTTGCATAGTCATGATAAAAATTGTACAACGATTCGTGGCTGAGCTTGCTGTAGTCGATAGTCATATTTCTAAAATAGAACGTGTCTATGACTTCTGAAAAAAGTTTTTCCTTACTTTCGAAATAGTGATAGAATGCGCCTTTGGAAAGTCCCGCAGCAGTTACGAGTTCGTTCATTGTAACTTCTTTGTAACTCTTTTGGAGAAACAGGCTGAAGGAAGTTTTTAGAATATGTTCTTTAGAATCTGTCACAAACCGACCGTTTGGTTTATATATATAATTTAGAAAATTTTGATTTTGTGAGCAAGTAAAATCGGAAAAAACGTTTAAAAATGGTGTTTTTTAACAAAATAGCAGGTAGCCGCAAGCTTTAGCTTGCGTATTTAGACAACCTGAATAACTTGCCAAACTTTTTTAATTGTAGCATCCCTGCCTGCCCTCCTGCGGCGGGTAAACGGCAGGCAGGCGATCATCAGATCAGATTCTGCAGGTCTAAAGGAAACCTTGTCAAGGTTCCCGCCACAAATACGGCGGGCAAGCATAACCTTGACAAGGTTTGATAACCATGAGAATTCGATAAAATAAT
>JAFGLB010000164.1 GCA_016928255.1 Bacteroidota bacterium | reverse complement strand
TTCCCTGTCAAATTCCATAGATGCATTGCTCATTCCCGGCATTTCATGAGCAAAAGCCTTCAGAACGCCGTGATGTGTTGTAGCAATTGTAACAGCTTTCCGGACGGTAAGCTCCTGTAAAACCATTGCAGCCAGAGCGCCGCCTTCCGAAGGATCGGTTCCGGCGCCTATTTCATCGATCAGCACCAGTGTAAATTCATCTGCATCTTCAAGAATTTGGCGCAGTGAAATTAGATGAGAGCTGAAAGTGCTGAGATCATTTTCAATGGATTGATCATCGCCTATATCGACAAAGACATTTTTAAACGGAAATATTTCTGAATCCGAGCCGGCAGGTATATGTATGCCTGCCTGCGCGCAGAGTGTCAACAATCCGACAGTTTTCATAGCTACGGTTTTACCGCCTGCATTCGGACCTGTAATTATTATTGTATTTTCATTTCTACCCAGGTCAATTGTAATTGGAACCACATTTTCCCTTTTAAGATGCCGCAAAAGAATAGGATGTCTGGCATCGGCAAGTCTTAGATAGGGTTCGGCTGACAGCAGCGGCGGATTTCCAATAATCTCTATCGAATATTTTCCCCGGGCAAAAATGACATCGAGTTCTGCGAGAACGGTATAACTTGTTTCAAGCGGTTCTCTTATTCCGGCAACCTGTTTTGTCAGGTCGCTGAGTATCCTGTATATTTCGCGCTGTTCACGTATTTGCAGTTCTCTTAACGCATTATTAAAGGCGAGTGTTTCAGCCGGTTCGATAAATACCGTTCCGCCGCTGGCAGACGAGGAATGGATGAATCCGGGCACTTTGTGTTTAAATTCCGCTTTTACAGGAATTACCAGCCGTCCGTCCCGCGTAGTAATAATATCTTCCTGTAGAAATTCCTGTTCAGACACCTGATGAAGAATTGATTTTAATTTCCGCCTTAATGTATCGGCCGCCGAAATAATTGAATTCCGAATTTCACGCAATTCACGGCTTGCCGTATCCTTAACCGTTCCGTTTTCATTCAACGTCTCGTTAATATGATGTTCGATTATTTTATCATAAAACAGTTGTTCATGATATTTTGCCACAGCAGGATATTGCGCTGCACGTTTCGCGAGAAATGTTTTTAAAAGCCGTGAAATTCGAATAGCTGAAGCAATCTCAAGCAGCTCCACAGCTGCAAGGACCTGGTTGTCAACCGTGGTTTTCTTTAAAGCAGGCAGTATATTTTTAAAAGATTCAAGCGGAATTGTACCCTCGGCTATAAGCAATTCCTTTGCTTCCGTCGTTTTTTTCAGTTCCAGTTCGATTATATCGCGGTAGGTTTTCGGTACAATTTGCAGTGCAGATAAGCGGCCCGGTTCTGAAACCGTCAGCTCGCTTATTCGTTCAATTATAGTATGAAATTCCAGCTTGATTAATGCAGCATTAAAACTTGCCGGAAGACTTAACGACTGATTTGACACTATTTTTTCCGTAACCTCTGAATTCCAGCTATTAACCCTTGGTACCGATCTTTTATTTTTTTTTGTTCCGTCCGTATCGGGAACTAATTATTTTTCTTTTTTCTTATCGGAAGATTCCGGCGTACCGTATTCCTCTAATTTTTGAAGGACTTCAGGGCCTATAGTAGATGTAAGATCCAAAATCATCGGTGCAATATTTACAACCGATTTATGAAATTCCGAATCTTTCTTTGTCTGCCTGTCGGGAAAACCGTACATGGCAAAAATATAGAGCAGCGAACTCACCAAAAGCATCCCTTCAAAAAATCCCAGCACGCCTCCGACAATCCGGTCGGGTATCCCTCCGATTTTATATCTATGTGTAAGAAATCTGTACAGGAAAGCCTGTAAAACAACCAGACCTATGAAGACAAGCAGGAAGCCGTACATCGGAGCATATTCGTGGCTTATTCCGCCGCGCCCGGCCAAAAAAACTCCTACATCGCGCATAAACAGTTGTGCAAGAATTAAAGCTACAACAATAACAAACATAGCCACAAGTTTACGGACAAATCCATCTCTAACGCCGTACAAAATACAGGTAAGAACCGGCCCGAATATCAAAATGTCCAGTAGCATAGGATTATTCTCCCAATTGTTTTTTGACTACTTCTTGAACAATTTTACCATCTATCTGTCCCTTGAGTTCTTTCATAGCTGCGGGCATTACTTTTCCAAAATCCTTCATAGATGCTGCGCCTGCATTTTCTATTATTTTTTTTACAACCGCTTCTGCTTCTTCCCTGCTGAGCTGTTTCGGCAGATACGCACTTATTATTTCGAGTTCCCGTTTTTCCTGCCCTGCCAGATCAAGCCGGCCTGCTTTCTCGTATATTTCTATTGCTTCCCTGCGTTTCTTGGCTGCTGCAAGCAGGATGCCGGCTTCTTCCTCTTGTGTTATGCTTGTTCCGGTCCCGCGCTTTGACAATTCAATAATTTGAGCACGAATCGATCTTATCGTATTCAACCTTACAGGATCGCCGGATTTCATTGCAGCTTTCAGATCTTCATTTATTTTATCACTAAGCGCCATTGATTTTCCATACTGCCTAAATATTTTATACTTACAGAGATCCTTGCTCAATACACACTCTTAAACTACAAATTACGAAATAAATGTATTATCTGCTATCAAAAATTCTATTGCTATTTGGCGCTAATCGGAATGGGAATATTTCTAACACCTAATAAATGCCCGCTATCCCGATGATAACGGGCTGCTTATGCTTACTGGACCTCCAGGAGTGTTGCATACCTGGCTTTTCCGTCCTTAATTAATGTCTCAAGCCGGTTTACCAATTCTTCTCCGCTTTCAGTTATCCCGTCTTCAAGCGATTCATATTCCTCTATCGAATTGCATACAAACTGTTCAACGAAAAAGTTTTTCTTACTTTTTTGTTCAAAAATCATATAATTATTTTTTCTTTCGCCTGCGAAATGATTTTTCAACTCCTTAGCAAGTTCAAGATATTCCTCACGTTTTTCCGGTTTGATCTCGTAAGATATCTGGAGTATTACTTTTGGCATATTATCCCTTCTTAATTGTTTTTTATTAAAAGTTTGACATAGCCCTTCGGATTTGCAGTTCATTCATTCCGAAGTAATGCCCTATTTCATGAAATAGTACTTCGCGAATCCTTTCATACACTTCTTCGTCGCTTCTGCATACCGATTCGATGTTGTTTTTATATAATGATATTTTGTCCGGAGTAGTCGGATTTACACCGTACCATGTTCCCCGATGCGTCAACGGTACTCCCTGATACAATCCAAGTAAAGTTGTTCTGCTTGAACGGGTTTGTTTTGTTTCTTCTTCGTCCGGATAATCTTCCACAACAATATGAACGTTATCAATTTTATTTCCGAAGATTTCCGGCAAAGAATTTAAAACTTCTTCAGCAATTTTCTCGAACTTATCTCGTGTCATCAAGTGTTCTTTATTCAAATTCATTTAATATAAATATGTTCCGCAATATAAGAATCCGCCGATTAGAATCATATAAAGCATGGCGGCAATAAGTATTGATTTAAACGTATTTATCTGGCCTGCTGTTTTTGTCCCTATAATTACCAATAAAAAAGTCCATATTATCAGCAAAGCATTCAGACCGAAAAGAATCACATATGACAGTGGTTTAACTGCATATGGATGCGGATTGAATGTAAAAATATACATGCCGAATGTCATTAATTCTATCGGCAGCAGAAGCACCAGCGATATTATTATCGGCATTAAAGAATAACTCGTTACGCCCATAGAAATTCGAAATGTCGATTTTCCACCGGCAGCGCGTAACAGTATCCAGTGAAAAAAAGAAACCACCGGGCACAACACAGCCCCCAACGGTGCTCCTGTCAATAGTGCCCAGACGATCGTGTACGGTACGCTTTCAAATCTTTCTCCAAGCCTGAAATACCAGAATCCAAGAAAAGTAATACTGATTCCCGACAGCACATAAAGGAATAAGGCATAATTCTTGTGTTCCGCCAATGCAATCATCCGAAAAGCTTTTCTCGGATTTTCGATAGTCTGCCAGAGAGTATCAAACAGATCCAGGTTTGCCACACGATTCTGCAGAAAACCGCCGCATTTGGTACAGATTGTAGCGTATTCGTCATTTTTTGTATCGCAAACCGAGCAAATAACCATAAGAATTTTAAAAAAGTCCTTAAAATGAATCCACTTCGAAGTTAGGAAGATTGTACCACTGAAGCAATGTTTTTTTAAAAACGATTTTTTATCAAGTAAATTCAGGCAGGTGATTCAGCAGTTTTCCCATACGAGATAATTCGGACCGCAGTTACGTGATATTTTTTTTTGAATTACCTTTCCTTTCACGGGTTGTGCCAAGATCTTTTAGAATACGCATTACCGGCCTCCATGATTTTTCAGTCAGCAGAATATGGTTCAGTCGTGTCCGGATAAAGCCGTTTTTATCGATCACATATGTAATTTTGCGCAATCCCAGTCCCCGCAGCCAGAATGCATGATAATTCCTGCAGACCTCCAGAGAAGGGTCAGAAGCCGCCGATGAAACAAGATCATGATCCGATAAAGTTTTGCGTAATGCACTTGTTATTTTCGGACTGATTGTTATGACTGCTGCACCCATTTCATGTGCTTTTTGGAGGTGCTGCAAAAAAGTCTGATATTCCTCCGCTTCAGTATCTGAAAATTCACCGGGAAAGAAAGATACTATCACGCAGCATTTGCCGTAAAAATCCCGCAGTCTTAGAATTTTGCCTGAATTCGTTTTTAACTTAAAATCAGGCGCTTTTGAACTTATAGGCAGCATCTTGGTAGAAGTAATCGAAACAATTCACTCTTTATCATATTTAATTAATGAATATACTTCATGTTCCTGCAATTGTTTTCTTCCCTCCAGGAAAGACAATTCGATCAGAAATGATATACCTGCTATATTCCCCTTTAATTTTTCGACAAGTTTAATAACTGCGGCCATAGTTCCCCCGGTTGCCAATAAATCGTCATGCAATAAGACACGTTCACCCGGTTTGACAGCATCGATATGCATTTCGATTGAATCTGTTCCGTATTCCAGGGCGTATTCTTCAGTAATAACTTCAGCCGGAAGTTTTCCTTTTTTTCTTACCGGAACAAAGCCTGCGCCCAGACGTACGGCAAGCGCAGCGCCGATTATGAATCCGCGCGATTCAATGCCGATAACCTTGTCTATTTTTAAATTTTTGTACTTTTCCGTAAAAAGATCTACGGCCGTTCTTAAAGCATCGGCATTCTTCAAGAGCGTTGTGATATCCCGAAAAACAATTCCTTTTTTCGGAAAATCAGGTATACTTCGTATTGAATCTGTGAGCTTATCCATAATTCTCCAAAGAATAAATTACCATTCATTTTGTTTAGAATTCAAAAAAGCATCCATACCTTTTTTGCAGTCGTCGGTCATTCTGGTTAACGCATTAAGATGCGATGCATATTCCAGAGCATCATTAGTAGCCATTCCGTGCACGCGTGCAAGCAATTCCTTGATCAATCCCATGGAAGTACCGCTGTTTTTCGTGATCAATTCGTTTGCCAATTGAAGACCTGTTTTCTCCAATTCAATAGCCGGTACAGTTTTATTTACCAATCCGACTTTTAATGCTTCTTCGGCATTAATAATATTTCCCTTAAGAACAAGTTCGCGTGCGCGTCCTTCACCGATACGCCTGACCAAAAAGATCAATACTATGGCAGGTATAAAGCCTATTTGTGCTTCGGTATATCCGAATGTTGCAGTTTCATGTGCCGCTATTATAAAATCGCATACACTTATTAATCCGCACCCTCCTGCTGTAGCCGGACCCTGAACAAGCGCGATTACAGGTTTTCGAAGTGTATAGATCTGCTGAAATAGTTTCATGAGATCCGTGGAATCCTGCAGGTTCTGACTGAAATCGTATTTTGCAATGCGTTGAATATACGCAGGGTCGATGCCGGCGCAAAAAGAGTCGCCTTCCGCACGCAGAATGACAGCACTGACCTGTGGATCCCGCTGGGTCTGCGTAAAAGCCTGTATTAACTCAGAAACCATCTGATCGTCGAGCGAATTATTTTTTTCAGGCCAGTTTAAAGTTATCCGTGCAATCCGCTTTTGGACAGAATATGTGATGCGATAGAAATCCAAATGACTCCTCGAATTCGTTGTGAAAGTAACAAGAAGCGGATAGAAAATCAAGAATGTAAATCACATAAACAGGTCAATTAATCTGCGATAAAAGGTGCCAATCACTTATTTATGTCGATTTTAATATAAGTTGATTCTTTATGAGTTGATAAAACAAGATTTGTTGTAGTTTTTTGAACTCCCTGCCATGATTGAATTTTTGCCAATAATTTTTCCAATCCTTCCGTATTCTCTGTCCTTACCTTCAGCAAGTGTGTACCGTCGCCTGTAATCGCGTGGCATTCCTGAATATCATTCGATTTAATTATATGCTCCAGAAATCCCGGAAAATGTTTTGATGAATCTACCGTAACAACCACAAATGCGGTAATATCTTTTCCCAGTCTTTTATGATTTAGACGAGTGTAATACCCCTGGATTATACCATCATCTTCCATTTTTCGCAGCCGTTCACTCACTGCCGGAAGAGATAATCCTACTTTTTCTGCCAGCTCGTTTCGTTTTGTTCTGCCGCTCTGCTGCAGTATATCCAATAATTCGCAGTCTATTTTATCAAGTACCATAATATATACCCTTCTTTCTTAAGGCACCTTTTTAACAATACTTAATTTTTTAGTTGTTACTAAAAATATTCTTGAGTGATGCAATTTACAGGTATAAAATGTAACTAGCAACGAAATCTATTTCACTGAAAAATCGGCTAAAATCCGGGTTGTTTTTTGCATTCCTATTAATACAGATATAAAACGAATTGTTCGGAAAAAAACTAACGGTGTTTTTTTGAAGCTTCACGAAGCGATGAGATAGCTGTTTTGATGGAACTCGATTTAAAAATCGATGTCCCTGCAACCAGGACATCGGCTCCTGCATCAATAACACTTTTCGCCGTATTTTTATCTATACCCCCGTCTACTTCCAGAAGAATTTCTCTTTTGGAGAGTTCTATCATTTTCCGCATGTCCTTGATTTTTTGTAGAATGCTTTTTATGAATTTCTGATTGCCAAATCCCGGTTCTACGGTCATAATAAGAACAAGGTCTATTTCGTCCAGCATGTCCTTTATTGTAATTACAGGCGTTGCTGGTTTTAGCACAATTCCGGCCTTAGCGCCGATTTTCTTTATAGACCTGATGGTTCGGCTCAGGTTCTTGCATGATTCCTGGTGTACGGTAATAATATCTGCACCCGCATTTCTAAACGGAACGATAAATTTGTCGGTATCTTCAACCATCAAATGCACATCGAATGGAAGTCCGGTATATTTTCTAACCGAAGCGACGACCGGAGGGCCGAATGTGATGTTAGGGACAAAGTGCCCGTCCATTACATCAACGTGTATCCAATCAGCTCCGTATTTTTCAACTTCAATAATTTGATCTGCCAGGTGACCGAAATCGGATGCAAGCAGTGAAGGTGCAATTCTAATCATTAATTATCCGGTTTGATTTCAGATTTCTGCGCTACAACAAGATCAACCACTGTTCCCAGCTGCATAAACACACCGGCACGTGGAAATTGTTCCAGGATAGTATTGGGAAGTAATTCTTGATCTGCCTGATATGTAACTTTTCCAATGCGAAAGCCGTTGTTTGTGAATATCTTTTCAGCCTCGGCAAGGGTTTTCGAGGTTACGTCGGGTATCGATCGCATGTCGGTTGCACGGCCCTGACTAATTATAATATCTATCCGGGTTCCGCTGGATACCTTTTTGCCTGCTGGAATCCCCTGTCTTAATATCGTGTTAGGAAAAATTTCCTCGGATGGCTCGTAAGTGATGGCACCGATCCTAAGGCCATGCCTTTCCAGATTAAATGATGCTTCTCGTGTGGATTTGCCTCTTAAATTTGGGACAGTGACAAGCTCTTCTCCCCCGCTTATTGTTAAATAAATCCCTCTTCCGTAT
>JAFGLB010000163.1 GCA_016928255.1 Bacteroidota bacterium | reverse complement strand
TTTCTCAAAAAAGGCACTAGTGCTCGTTTCCTTTTAATGGTCATATTAATTAAAATGCAATACTACTTATTGGAAACGGCACTAGATTCCAAAAAAGTCAACCTCCCCACATCCCTGTAAAGGGCAAAATGGGGAGGTAATTTATCATCATTCTATTTCATGATCTTACCGCTTTCCATTCATGTATTATTTCTCAACATAGAATTCAATACGTCGATTCTCTAACCGGCCTTCTGCTGTCTCATTCGAAGCCATAGGTTCATTTTCACCTTTTCCGACAGTTCTCATGCGGCTTGATTCAATACCATTTCGGACAAGCCAGTTCTTTACCGCCTGTGCCCGTTTCAATGAGAGTGCCTGATTATATTCCTGGCTTCCGACATTGTCCGTGTGTCCGGTAATAACTACCTGCACATCAGGATTCGCGATCATTGCATTATAGGCCTTCCAGAGTATATTCTCAGAATATCTCGTGAGTGTCGCCTTATTGAATTCAAAATTGACGCCTCTGAGAACTACAGTCTCGCCTTTAACAAGGACAATAACAGTATCGGCAGTCTTCTTTTGCGCCGCCAACCGTAATGCCGCTGCATTGGTCGAATCCTTTATACGCTGTGCTTCGGCAATATTTGCCGCTTTTACACGTGCTGCCTCTGCGTCGGCATCAGCCTGCTGCTTCACACGTCGTGCCTCTGCATCGGTCAATGCCTTTACATTACGTGCATCTGCTTCGGCCTGCTGCTTCAGCCGGAGTGCTTCCGCTTCAGCAATCTGCTTTTTTCTCAACTCCTCTGCCTTGTCTTTTCCATCGCCTATTGTGAACGCAAGTCCGATAGAAAAACCATAATATCCATCGTGTTTACCGTTTGTAAGAGCATTAAGATCGGTGCCTGAACGTGCGTGACCGTCCAATTCGTCGGACACATACAAACTATATCCGCCATTAATATCCAGCAGGATTCCGCTGGCGATTCTGGTTTGAATACCGGCACCAAAAGGAACCATCGGCAAGAAATCAGATCCGGTACGTTTCAGGTCTTTCGATAAACCGAAACCGGCAAAGAGGTACGGATTCAAATTCGGCAAAGAAAAAGGGCTGAAAAGTAATCGAAGATCAGTAATGAAGTTTTCCGACCTATATATGTCCGGAGCCGAGAGTTCAGTATAACCCAGGCCAAGCTGGGTGGTTAACATGGATGTGAGAATTTCATACTGCAGGAACCCACGGAACTGCATCATCCATTTATCACCGGTTCTGTTGTCTCCGTGGGCTCCGCCCCCTGAAAGACCCCATCCGAAATCATAATTTTTAGTTTGTGCTTGGACGTGGCTGTACACGCCTAATACTGCAACCAGCAATGTATACAAGATAAAACGTTTCATATAATTACTCCTTTTGGGTTTATAAAATTTTAGTTAGTACTGTATTGTGAAGTATATCGTTTCTGTTAGTCCAACTTTTGAATCCAAAGACTTATCGTCAATAAACGAATAACCGTTGTCTTACGGCTAAGAACGTGTACTCACATTCCTTTGAGCAGGCCTTCTCTTCGACGCTATCTTTGTATTCACACTTTTTCTGTTCAGCTTCTCCTTTTTTATTGCTGATTTTTGAGCTCTCATAAGGTCGTTATTTGATTTTTTTAATTGTCCGACGATTTTTTTAAACGCATCAATTTGCTGCCTGGCTTCTTCCTTGGCAATACCGTATTTTTCCTGGAGCATCCCCACAAGCTGTTCATGCTTCCCTGCTATGGCAGCAAGCTCATCGTTCATTAATTTTCCCCAATGGTGCACCGCTTTACCTCTGCGCTGCTTCCATTGCCCTTCAATCCGATCCCAGTTCATTGTGTAAGTTCCTTTCCTTTCATATATTCATCGGTAAAGATTCCCTCCGGCCGACGAAGAGATAAAAAACTCTCCTTAACCGTGAACAAGTATACCGATGACCGCATTGAAAAGAAATAGCCCGAAAGGATGAAAGAGTAGTTAATCCTTTTCTTAGAGAGATGGATGCCTATATCTTTACACGTTGAAATCATGGGCTGAAGTTTCTTGCCGTAGAAATCAATAATTGGGACTTGAGTTCGTCCGCCGCATTACCTAAATATGAAACCGTATCTTTCATGGTCTTGCTGTTCACAAGAAGTTGAAGGTTGGCAGCATGTTCATTTAACCGCTTCGTCTGCATTTCCAGCTTATTCACTCTGGCTGGAATAAAATTTACCTGGTATCGCAGGAAATTATTTTCTGCCGGGAGAATATTTGACGTATAATATCCAAGAGCCTTAGCAACGGATTGATTCGGTTCAATAACACAAAATAGAATTATGATCCCCATAAAAATCCGCCTATAATGAACTTTGCTTTAATCCATTTTTCATCTACAAAATTGAGAGACTCACTTGAGTAGTAATAAAGTTTCATGAATCCACTCCACTAATTTAAGCTCAGGACAATAAAATTATTTTACCTCGAAACGAATGCATGTTTTTTCAATCAAAATTATTTTAATAGAACAAACTTCTTCGTCGAAACATATGATCCGGCCTGCCCATCCCGGCTGTCTATCGAAACAATGTCTCGTTCTTCCGACGGCACAACGAACAAACGATAGAAATACACGCCGGAGGAAAGATGGAGTTTCCCTTCATCAGGATTGAATTGCACAATGTAGCTGCCGGCCTCCTGGCGGCTATTTACGATTGTAGCCACCTCATGACCAAGAACATTGTAGACCTTTAAAAATACTTGAGCAGGTTTCGCAAGATAATATGGGATCCGCGTAGATGAATTAAATGGATTCGGATAGTTATGAAAGAGCACAAATTCTCGAGGTACTAATCTTTTTTCACCAGCGGCCGCCGCCCCCGCTGCCGGCTGTGTGACGGTATTGGCGATTAATGTAACTGCGGTCTGTGCCAGCGCTCTGCCATTCAGTACTGCACCGGTATTCATCACAATTTGTGTTTGGCATAGTATAGTCCCCTTCATGACTGAGCTCGTTCCAAGAGCAACTTGTCCGGCGACCTGCCAGAAGATATTGGATGCTTGTGCGCCGCCGCTTAGAGTTATAACGGCACTGTCGGCTATGGTTAAATTTTGGGCTATCTGGAAGATCCACACATCAGCAGCACTGCCTGATATAGTGACACCGGCGGCAGATACTAAAACTCCGGTACTCCACTTGTAAAGACCGGGAGTGAGCGTCTTCGATGTGATGTCACCAGAGCCGTAATCCGTAAAATCCGGAAGCTTTCTTCCGGCAGCATCGGCATACGCCGTCTGCATATCACCTACAGCCGTAGCTGTTATAACTGGAGTTGGATCAGTATAATTGGACGCATATATTTTTCCGGTAACTAAAGATGATGTTGAATATGTACCTGCCTCAATCAAGCCGAATCCAGTTATATACGCAGCAGCGGCCGGACTAATTCCGATATCACCGGTAATTGAAGTAACGCCCGTGGCTGAGATTCCTGCTTCAGCCAGAATAACGAAATTACCGGATGCTCCGAGATTTACCGGAGTCGGACCGGCAGCAATTGCGGCAGTCACTAATAAAGCAATTGTCAGTATCGCTCCAAAGAAGCGGGTATATCGGTCTATTATACCTTTTGTATAAGAAGTTTTCATAAAACCTCCACAGAGAGTTTGTAAAAATGAAATACAACTCAACTTCCTACTGGATTTTTCAATTGCACCATGATGGTCTTAAACGCGTCAACTTGCCGCTTGACGCCCTCTTTGGCAGCACTGTAATTCCTTTGAAGAATTCCTGCAAACTGCTTGTACTTCCCCGCAATTGCAGCAAGTTCAATATTCATCATATTCTTCCAATGTCTCACGGTTCTTTCCGCCTGTTGATTCCATATTATTTCAACTCGATCCCGATTCATAATTCAATCTCCTTTTTCTATCTCACATATATCAATCTATATTTTGCACTCGCTGCACGGAAGGAATCTTTCCAGAACGTGAACAAGTATACCGACGGCTGATTCAAGAAGTAATAGTCCGAAGGGATGAAAAAGTAGCTAATCCTTTTAGAAGAGGTTAATGTTGCCCTGCACTGTAAATGAGAACAAACTGTTTTTATTAGAAGGAAAAAGAAGGTCTATGTCCATGAAAAAGGAATTAATTCTTTTTAGAAATGTTAAAATCCGAAAATAAGCCCCTGACTGCCGCAATAGCAGTTTGAAGTACTGTATTTATTGTTGTATCAGGTCTTTCGACCCGGTACTCCTGCAATTATATACTACACTATTCTTTTTCCATCCAGCGCTTCCCTAATCACCCGCAGTATTTCATCCGGCATATACGGCTTTTGGAGAAAACCTCTGGCTCCGGCTTTCAGGAGTTCAGATTTAACGTCCGGTTCAAAAAATCCGCTGGCAAAAATTACACTAACATTCGGATCGATCTCTTTGAGCTTATTAAACTCCTCGTTTCCCGTCATCAGAGGAAGGCCCATATCAGTGAGTACAATGGCGATCTCTTGCCTGTTTTTCTCATATATTTCCATTGCCTGTACACCGTCTTGTGCAGTAAATACTTTGTACCCTTTGGATTCAAGCAGGACACGCACCATTTCTATAAGAAGTTCTTCATCTTCCACAAGCAAAATCGTTTCTGTCCCACCGGTCTCATAAGGTTCAACTTTTTGAAAATCAATCGGTCTCTCGCTTATGTCCGGAACAGGGAAATAAAGCCGGAAGGCAGTTCCATGACCCACTTCACTCTCTACGTTAATAAATCCATGGTGTGCCTGTACAACACCATAGACAACAGACAGGCCCAGGCCCGTTCCTTTTCCTTTAGACTTTGTTGTGAAAAATGGATCGAATATTCTCTGACGTGTTGCTTCATTCATGCCTTCTCCAATATCAGTCACACTGATACAAACGTACAACTCTTGAACAGCAGCTGAGAATTGTTCTTTTAATTGCTGCCCGGTTTTATTCTCTGCCATAATTGTAATAGAACCGCCGCCCGGCATGGCATCTCGAGCATTGACGCAGAGATTTAACAACACTTGATGGATTTGGGTGCGATCAGCGAGGATGAATGGAATGTCAGTCTGAAATATTTTTTTAAATTTGATAATTTTGGGGAAAGTTTGATTGAGCATGGAAATCAGTTCCTGTATGAGATCTGTAAGACTCAAGGGTTCGAACGAAATGTCGGTTTTCCGTGCAAACGTTAAAATCTGGCGGACAAGTGCTGCTCCTCGCTGGACTGCTTGATTAATAGCCGCGATGCTCTCAGATTTCCTCAGAGCATCTATTTTGTTCTTCTCGATTAAAGATGCATATCCGAGAATAATACCGAGTATATTATTAAAGTCGTGGGCAATGCCGCTTGCAAGCGTGCCGATGCTCTGTATTTTCTGAGATTGGAGTAGTTCCTGCTGGAGTTTCTTCTGTTCCGTGATATCACGTACAACATCATGCATGGAAGGTATCCCATTGTACTCAATCGGTAAAGAAGCTACTCCTACATCGATAATCGCTCCATCCAACCGTAAAAATTTTTCCTCCATCAATTGCAGAGTTTTATTTTCAATTATTCCTGTCTCGATACGAAAACGTACATCTTTTCTATAATCCGGATGAACAATATCGATGACCGGTTTGCCCAGCAATTCGGATGCCTCATTTGCTCCAAGGAGTTTGATGGCGGCAGGATTGACATACACAAACTTGCCGTAACTGTGAACCATTATTGCGTCCGGAGAAAATTCCACAAGACGTCGATAGCGTTCCTCGCTTTCTTGAAGATGTATCTCCGCACGGTTACGGTCGGTTATATCGCGTGCAGCGGCAATAATAAGCCCTCTATTTACCACCCCAAATGAATTCCACGAAAGCATCCTATAGCTTCCATCTTTGCACTGATATCGATTATCGAAACCGACGACTTCTATTCCCTCTGAAAGGCGGAATGTAGCTTTCAACGTTGCATCCCGGTCGTCAGGATGGACAAATTCAACAAATGGCTTTGCCTTGAGTTCCTCGTCCGTCCATCCCAGGGTTTTTGTCCACATGGGGCTCAATCGAACAAAATTACCTCTGAAATCTGCTATGCACAGCATATCCAGCGCAACATTAAAGAATAGATTAAGATCTTCTTCCACCTGTTTGCGTTCCGTAATATCCCGGATATTGCATTGAATAGTTTTTTTGCCGTCGACAAGATAAACGTTGCTTACAAATTCCACTTGTCTGCGCTTTCCTCCTTTGGTTTCAAGCGGAAGATCTTCATAACGGATATACTCCTTGCTTTGCAACTCTAAAAAATTTTCATAATTGGCTAATATATCTTTGAAAAGACCGATTCCCCACAGCGTCTTACCAAGAACCTCTGTACGAGCATAGCCCAGCATTCGCTGTAAATAAGGATTGATATCGGTGATTTGTCCTGTATCCGCATCGAGAATCAGAATGCCATCCTGGGCTGCTTCGAAGAGACGACGGTAACGTGTCTCGGAATCTTTAAGAGCTTTTTCTGCTTGTTTAAGTTCGGTCTTGTTTCGTTCAATCGTGCATTCCAGTAAGCCCGGGAATTTTTCGGAATCAGATTTTATAATGGACATTTCACCCCCTGTATTGGTTTTTTATCACAATATACCGCTATAAGCAAATTAACAATTTTATGATCGGTTCCTGCCGGCACCTATTATTATAGGATGTTTCTGCCTTTGACATTTTCTCTTACAGTAATAGGACTAGATGATTTTTTATGACCATCCTGTAAGGAGCCGGGAAAATATATCTTCGCACAATCTTCACATATCCCATGTGTAAACGTTGCATCGGAGTGTTCAATAATATACGCCTCCAGTATTTGC
>JAFGLB010000162.1 GCA_016928255.1 Bacteroidota bacterium | reverse complement strand
GCATTACGCCTGTTTCCTTTATGCCTGTCGAGAGCTGAGGTAACCATTCTGCGTTCCATTTCGTCCATTGTCAGTATGCCGTTGCCGTTTTGCGGCTGGACATAATCCATGCCCTGCAGATTTTTTTCGTTCAAAGAATTTTCGAGCAATTCTTTCATTTCAATGATATTGGATTTGAGTTCCACAAGAGCGCGATAGATAAGCTCACGTTCCGCCTGTTCTATCGTTCTGTTCGAAACAGCGGGAAGATTTCTGTCCATCTCTACTTTTGCCTGTCCCTGCAGATATTTATGCACATCCTCTTCATTGAGATATTTTCCGCTTTCCAATATGATCATGCTTTCAATTGTATTTCTTAATTCACGCACATTTCCCGGCCAGTCATAGCCCATCAATAATTCAGTTGCACTATTACTGAATCCGCCGAATTGAATCCTATTCTTATCCGCTGTTTCCTTTATGAATTTTTCAACCAGGGCCGGAATATCTTCCTTCCTGTTCCTTAACGGCGGCAGATGTATATTCACAGATCGAAGCCGGAAATACAAATCCGGGCGAAAACGCTTTTGCTGTACTTCGTATTCCAGGATTTTATTCGTCGCTGCAATTACCCGGACATCCGTCTTCCTTGCGGCAGACGATCCTACACGCATGAACTCACCGCTTTCCAATACTCGAAGCAGCTTTACCTGAGTTGCTAACGGCATTTCGCCGATTTCGTCAAGCAAAATTGTTCCGCTGTCTGCAATTTCAAAATAGCCCCTTCGCATTTCGAGGGCACTCGTAAAAGCGCCCTTTTCATGACCGAATAACTCGCTTTCAATCAGTCCTTCCGGTATTGCACCGCAATTTACCGACACCATGGGTTGCTGTGCTCTTCTGCTTTCGCCATGAATTGCCTTGGCAATTACTTCTTTCCCTGTGCCGCTCTCACCGGTTATTAGTACGGTAATATCCGTCGGCGCCACCTGCTTGATGACGTCCATAATTTCCTGCATCTCAGTCGATTGTCCGATGATGCCGTATTTCTGCTGGAACGCTTCCCTGTTAGTCAACGCGATACAACCATAGATGATAGATTGAACTTATTCTTTACTTCAGCAGCAAATTCTTTAGCCTCGTCATACGTTTGGAATTCACCTACCCAAACTTTATGAAGTTTCTTTCCATGACTTACTATTGTAAAAATATTCGATGTATAGCCTTCTTTTTCAAACTTAGCTTTCAACTCATCCGCATTTTGCATAGTAGAAAAAGCACCGACCTGTACAGTAAAATTTGTAGCAAACTTTTGAACCGTGCCTTTCGGTTTAATTTCAGCCGGCTTTTCTTTTTCAACCGGTTTTTCCTCCGCAACAACTACATGTTCTGCCGTATAAGTCGAGAAAGGGTATTCTTCCTTTAACTGAATAAGCTTGAGATCGGCCGTTTTATAAAGTCCGATTGAATAATAATACTGGTACAGCTTATATAAAGCATCGTCCGCCCATTCACTCTTGGGAAAATTATCGACGATATTCTGATATAATTTCGCCGCTTCCGTGCCGTCCGTTGTCAATACCGCCTGCAAATATATCAATCCGGGATCATTCTGATAATTAGTCATAAGTGCCGGCAGCTCGGCGCGCACAGTTTCACCCTGGCCCTTCTCAATCATTTCAAGACGATGATTAATGTCCGGACCCCGGCTGGCAGTTTGGCTTTTAACATTAGGTACGATTATGAATACTGCCGCAAAAACTAAATAAAAAGTCCGTATCGCTCTCATTTTTTCGACCCTCTCAAGTAATCGTATCCCGGGACTAACATACCGCATGTATCTGGGTGCCGAATAATGTTGCTGAGTTTGCACGCTCAATGCGAACATCTGCGTAATCACCGGCAATATTGCCGTTCCTCGGAAATACAACCATCTTATTTGTATCCGTTCTTCCGCAAAAATCTGAATTAGACCTCTTACTAATCCCTTCCACAAGCACCTGTGTTACCTGCCCTATCATACTTCTGTTCCTGTGCAAAGAAATACCGCGTTGAATGTTAATAATCTCTTCCAGTCTCCGGTTCTTTTCTTCATGGGACACATCATCTGTCATAGACCAGGCTTTGGTTTTTTCACGCGGCGAATATATAAACGTATAAGCTCCGTCATAACCAACTTTTTGCAGTAAATCAATAGTCTGCTTATGGTCGTCTTTCGTTTCCGTTGGAAAACCGGTTATTATATCCGTTGAAAGACCGGCCTCCGGAATAACCGACCTTATCTTCCGGATCAGATCTAAATAGTATTCTACCGTATAGCTGCGTTTCATCAACGCAAGAATCCTGTCCGATCCGGACTGAACAGGCAAATGAATGTATTTGCAGATATTGGAACGTGAAGCAATCGTTTCAATTAATTTATCCGACATATCCCGTGGATGCGATGTCATAAATCTTACACGAAGATTTTTATCAACATCTGCAACCATTCCGATCAAATCCGAGAAATCATTACTGCCGTCCCGGTACGAATTTACATTTTGCCCGAGTAAAGTAACTTCTTTAAAACCCTGACATATTATATCTTCAACTTCTCCGATGATACTCGACCTGGAACGGCTTCGTTCCCGGCCCCGTGTAAACGGGACAACACAGTAAGTGCAGAAATTATTACATCCCCTCATAATTGCAATCCATGCACTTAATCCCGCTTTACGCAGAGGAACTATATCGTCGTACTTTTCTGAACGCGAAAGTCTGGTCGCTATTCCCTTTTCTCCTCTTCGTGCAGATTCGATAAGAGCAGGCAGCTTTCTGTATTCATCAGGCCCGGCGATTATATCAATAAATTCTTGAGAATCTATTAAATCCTTTCGATAACGCTCAACCATACAGCCCAAGACGCCGATAATAATCTCCGGATTAGTCTTCTTGTAATGGTGAAAATCACCAAGCCGACCTATTACGCGCTGCTCGGCATTTTCACGAATTGCACATGTATTTACTAAAACGACACCTGCCTGGTTTAATTCATTTACACGCGCAAATCCGGCATCTCGTAATATGCTAAGCACGACTTCAGTGTCTGCCATGTTCATCTGACAGCCGTAAGTCTCAATATAAATACTACGACTTCTATGCATTTTTTACCGTTGGATTTGCTTTTATAATAATGAAACAATGGCAGACACACAATAAATGCCTCTATCATTAAAGTTATTTAATCTTAAAGGATTTGTTGAAGTTCTATAGATAACGCAATTATGTATTGCCATATCGGCAGATATTAAATCCGTGGTTTTTTTTAAGATTTCCAATTGATTGAACAAAGATGCTGTTGTATATTGTTCAAATAATGACGAATTACACGATTCCCAGTTTTGGGGATTTTTGAACCTAATTTTACAAACCAAAATATTATGAAAGAATACCATGGCTAATTTGATCGAAGATATAAAAAAGAAAGCTCAGAAATTAAAGAAACATATAGTGCTTCCGGACGCAGCAGATGAAAGAGCAATTCAAGCAGCCAGGATTATCACAGATGAAAAAATTGCCGAAATTTCTCTTGTCGGCAGCGAAGAAGCTATACGCTCAAAAGCACAACAGATTGGAGCAGACCTGAAAGGCGTTCATATTGCAGATCCTGAAAAATCAGATAAGTATAACGACTTCACACAGATTTATTATAATCTTCGAAAAGAAAAAGGTATACAGCTTGAACAAGCCAAAGCAGCCATGAAACAATCTTTATTTTTCGGTGCTATGATGGTTCGTGAAGGAATTGCCGATGGCAGCGTTGCAGGTTCATTATCAACAACCGGCGATGTGCTGCGGGCAGGCATTCAGGTTGTCGGGATGCCTCCGGGAAATTCTGTTGTTTCCAGTTTCTTTCTAATGGTTCTTCCCGATAAAGTATATTTATATGCAGATTGCGGCGTGGTACCGGACCCAACAGCTGAACAGCTTGCCGATATTACCATTTCAACAGCCGACAATTATAAAAAAATAACCGGTGATACTCCTCTGACTGCATTGCTTTCATTTTCAACAAAGGGAAGCGCTTCTCATCCGCTTGTAGACAAAGTTCAAAAAGCAACTGCCCTGGCAAAACAAAAACGCCCGGACCTGATTATCGACGGAGAATTACAGGGCGATTCTGCTATTGTTCCTTCCGTGTGTGCAAAAAAAGCCCCGGGAAGTCCTATTGCCGGCAAGGCAAATGTGCTGATTTTCCCAAATCTTGACGCAGGCAATATTGCATATAAATTAACACAACGCCTGGCCGGTGCAGATGCGTACGGACCTATTATTCAGGGACTCAAAAAGCCATGTTATGATCTGTCACGCGGATGCAGTGTCAGCGATATCGTAAGTATGGCCGCTATAAATGTCGTGGCAGGGGCTTTCTGATAACAGCCGAATAAACACCCGATCAAAAAAAACCCGGCTGCTTGCCGGGATTGCAGATAAGATAATTTTTTTTGTGACCATTATTCTGTTGCTCGTGCAAATTTTTGTTCCCGCAGTACTACCCGCAGCGATATCCGGTGTGTATCTCCGAGATCGTTTTCCGTACCGAATTTTGCAAATGAGTAATCAATATCGAGCATTCGAAAATGCAAACCGGCACCCAGAGTCAACTGTTTAACATCACTGTAACCCACACGCAGCGCTGCTGTATTCTTGTAATCGAATTCTATACCGAAATGCGGATCAAGACTAACGGGGCCGAGATGTGCAGCAGAAGCATATTCACGGCCTTCAAATCGGACATCCACATCGAATGTCGGAGCAAAACGCCCGTTAAAAAGATTAAAGAAATAGACTGTTCCCAGTTTAAGCGTCGGCGAAATTAATTCGTTAGTACCCGTTGTCCAGGCTACAAGTGTTGTCGTTACATCCTGCAAATTCGCCGCAATATACCAATTTTCCTGCGGTATATACAAAACACCGATATCAAATCCAAATCCTGTTGCTGTTGCAACACTCAAATTCCTGTATAATATTTTAAAATTGATGCCATATGTAAGATTAAAAGATAACCTTTTCGAATAAGTGAGATATAAAGCCCAGTCTGCTGAATTGAAATATGATATTCTGTCGGGATCAATAAAATCGGTTGAGTCAAGAACACCATTTTGATTTCCATCCACCAGTGCAAACCGCGAATCCGGAATACCATCAACACCTAGACGCATTAAACTCAATGCGAATGTCGTGTTTTCGCCGTATGGAACTGCCGCGGCGCCAAAATCATAGTTGACAATTCCGCCGTACCGTTCATCATGCATCAGCATAAATTCAGGGTAGTTAAGCCGTGCAAGCGCTGCCGGATTCCAATATGCTGCAGATGCATCGTACGCCAGGGCAGTATAGGCACCGCCTAAACCCAGAGCCCGTCCGCCGACTCCAATGGATAGAAACTCGCCTGCATATTTGGCTATATGCTGGGCCGAGGCAGCCTGAAAGGCAAAAAGAAGAATAAGAATGCTTTTTAATTTTTTCATATGACACCAAAAATAAAAAACCGAACTCACTCAATCATTGTGTGGTCCGGTATATAATAACGCTAGAGATTGAGTATTAATGCACTACCCGGCATTTCACAAATCTCTATCAATCAAACCGATACGCTGTTATCCTTTCTCCTGAGTATAAGGTAGAAGATTCAATCGAGAGAATCAAGTCTACTCAATACGTTCTGCGCCTAATTCACGTTTCAGCATGCTCAAAACAGGATGTTCAACCACCTGGTTATTATCTGAAATCCGATTTTCTGTGCTGTTTTTCGCGTCTTCTAACTGTGAAGAAGTCATAAAAACCGACTTGACAGGAATGTCTTTGCTTGAATGCAGAACCGGTTCTATTGCGATATTCTTGCCGATAACCTGGTTAAGTGCATTTACCAAGAAATTTCTATGGCGCTTCACTGTTGAAAAATGATACATATCCGGGCATGAGATACGCACAGTTCCACCCTGAACGTCCAGGACTTTAATTTCAGTTAATAAAGTGCTTACAGCAATATGCGTCTTGGCCACATCGCTAATAAAATCGGGCCATCTGGCAACTATCTCTTCAGATGAAATCGACTGATTAACAGTCTCTTCCGCGGCAAATCGTTGCGCAACATGTTCCGGGTTGAGCGTTTTCGGTATACCTGCCACTTTCATCAGGTCGACTCCAATAAGCGAGGAGTAACTGACTGCGGCTTTACTGCTTAAATAACCGGCGCCTACTTCCCCCATCACCTTAATTCCCGAAGAATGGGGGTCTTCATGACGGGCAGGATTTTGCTGATTCTTTAGATCGCTGGAATTTTTATCGCTTATTTTTTTTTTCAACAGCTCTATCTGCCGAAGCAGTTCGCCGATCTGCAACGAATCATCCATTTTTACCATCTGAATCAACCCGGCTTCAAGACGATAACGCGGTTGAACCGCCCATTTAAGCGTCTGCTCGAGTTCATTTGTTTGTTTTATATATCGAAGTATATCCTGTTCGGAGAATTGTTTTACAGCTGCCTCATATTTCTTTTTATAATGCTCTGAAACCTCTATCATCTGGGCTGATCCTGTCGAAGTAACTATCAGTAAATTTCGGAGGTGTTCCGCCAGGCCGCTTGTAAATTCTCTCAGATCATATCCGCTTTTTATCACTTCGTCAATAATTCTAATCGCATCTTTTACATTGTGGTTTTTCAGTATATCAGTAACACGGAAATATATATCCTGATCGACTACGTTGAACGCCTTCAGCAATTCATCTGCTTTTATCTCTGTTCCGCAAAACGAACGGACCTGATCAAATATACTTTGCGCATCACGAAGCGAGCCGTCGGCACGTTTTGCTATTACCATTAGAGCTTCTTCGTCTATGGTTATACTTTCGGCTTTTGCAATTGTTGCCAGTGTTTTGATTATTTCTTCTACCGCTATGCGCCTGAAATCGAATCTCTGGCAACGAGAAAGAATGGTCATCGGCACTTTATGTACTTCCGTTGTAGCAAATATGAAAATTACATGTGCCGGCGGTTCCTCCAGGGTTTTTAAAAGTGCGTTAAATGCTTCTTTTGTAAGCATATGCACTTCGTCTATGATATAGATTTTGTAGGAACCGTGAGCAGGCGTGTAACGCACCGAATCCCGCAGGTTGCGGATTTCTTCCACACCGCGGTTGGATGCGCCGTCTATTTCGATGACATCAAGACTGCGGCCTTCGATTATTTCTTTACAGATTTCACATGTATTATCAGGATTCTGATTGACAGGAGAAAGGCAATTTAAAGCACGAGCAAGAATCCGTGCCGTTGTTGTTTTTCCGCAGCCGCGTGTTCCGCTGAAAATATAAGCATGAGCAACACGCTTTGATGCAATAGCGTTCCTTAATGTGTTGGTAACATGATTTTGGCCAACAACATCGTCAAAAACGAGCGGGCGCCATTTACGCGCTGTAACCTGATAACTCATAAAAACTGCTGCCTGTATTAATTAAACATGAAAAGAATAACGAAATCACAGCCAATAATCCAGAACTATTTTTTCTTTCCTGTTATCCTTCTTTTTACGCCTGTGTCTTTACCGTCGAAAACATATTTTATTGCGTCTTCAAGTTTATCAACAGCTATGATTTTCAGGCCTTCTTTTACTTTTTCTGATATATCAGTCAGATCCTTCACATTCTCTTTTGGAATTATCACTGATTTAATACCGCTTCGCCGTGCTGCAAGAAGCTTCTCGGTAAGTCCTCCTATGGGAAGTACGTTACCGCGCAGGGTAATTTCGCCGGTCATCGCCACATCATATCGGGCGGGTCTGCTGCTTGCAGCAGATATTATAGCCATAGCCATTGTAATACCCGCAGATGGACCGTCTTTTGGTATTGCGCCTTCAGGAAGATGAATATGAATTTCACGATTCTTGCTAAACTCAGGATCTATCCCGAATTTCTTCGCGTTAGACCGTATATAACTCAATGCAGCCTGGGCCGATTCTTTCATCACGTCTCCCAGTTGACCTGTCAATGTCAAACGCTCCGAACCGCGCATAATTGTCACGTCAACATTAAGAATATCGCCTCCGACACTAGTCCACGCAAGACCTATGACTGAACCTACCCGGGGCTGTTTTGCTGCAGCTTTTGTTCTGAATTTCGGAACACCAAGATATTTCTCGGCACTTTCAGGGGTCACTTTAATTATCTTTTTCTGCGCCGCCTTGCCGGGCTTGCCGTTTTTTTGCTGTGCTGCAACCATTTCTTTGGCTACCTTGCGGCATATTGACGCTATTTCGCGTTCAAGATTTCGTACTCCGGATTCGCGTGTGTACTGCTGGATCAGTTTTAAGACCGCCTCATCTTCGAACACCACATCTTTGTCCTTGAGGCCATGTGCCTGAAGCTGCTTAGTAATAATATGTCTTTTCGCAATTTCCTTTTTCTCGTACTCAAGGTATCCCGGCAGTTCAATTATCTCCATCCTGTCCTGAAGCGGAAGCGGTATTGCAAAGCGAACATTCGCTGTCGTAATAAACATTACTTTAGAAAGATCGTAATCTACTTCGATGTAATGATCATTAAACGCAATGTTCTGTTCGGGATCCAGCACCTCCAGAAGCGCAGCGGAAGGATCACCGCGGAAATCCATGCTCATTTTGTCAACTTCATCCATGAGCAGGACCGGATTTACCGTTCCGGCGCGTTTCATGGATTGAATGATCTTTCCGGGCATCGAGCCGATATAAGTACGCCTGTGCCCGCGAATCTCAGCTTCGTCGCGTATACCCCCTAACGAAATACGTACAAATTTTCTGCCGAGAGCCCGGGCAATCGATTTTGCCAGAGATGTCTTTCCAACACCCGGAGGACCTACAAAACAGAGAATCTGGCCGCGTAATTCTTTAACAAGATTCAGAACCGCGATGTGTTCCAGAATTCTGTCTTTCGGTTTATCCAATCCATAATGATCGGCATCAAGAATTTCTTTAACGTGATCTATATTGAGATTGTCTTTGGTTCTTTTCTGCCAGGGAATAGAAATAAGCCAATCCAGATAATTACGTGTGACGGTGAATTCGGGAGACATCGGCGGTGTCTTTTTCAGCTTATGGAATTCTTCCAACGCCTTAATCTCGGCATCCTTAGGCATCTTGGCTGTAACAATTTGATTCTTAAGCTTTGCCAATTCGGGAGAGGCTTCATCGTCGCCAAGCTCGTCCTGCAGAATTCTAATCTGTTCCTGAATAAAGAATTTTCGCTGGGATTTCTGGATATTATTCTGAACCTTCGTATCTATATCCTGTTCGATCTTCAGTATATCCACTTCAGTGGTCAGTATTTTAGATAATTCATAAAGCTGATCCCGTAACACCTGCGTCTGCAAAATACGCTGTTTTACGTCGACACTTTGAATAATATTGGACGCGACATAATACATTTTCCTTTGAGGCTCTTTAATGACGTCGTACGCCATAATTACTTCAGGCGGCAGGTTGCGGTTAAGCCTGACATATTCGGCAAAGAGCGCGGATACGTGTCTGACCAGGGCTTCTATCTCACGGCCGGCAGGCGGATCAATCCGGTTAATAGCTATCTCAGCTTCAAGGAAATCTGGATTCTGTATGAATTTCTTTATGCCGGCCTGTGCAATACCGTCTACCAATATCTTCATCAGTCCGTTCGGCAGTTTCAGCATCTGCAGGATTTTCGCAACTGTCCCCTCGCGATATATATCATTTTCAGTCGGCTCATCAACAGAAGGATTTTTTTGCGCAACAAGGAAAATGTTCTTTCCCCGTTCAAGCGATTCGTTTGCAGCACGAAGCGATGTTTCCCTGCCTACAAGAACAGGAAAAATCATATATGGAAATACAACCACATCCCTCAAGGGCAGAACAGGAAGTATACCCGGAATTTGATCTAATGTTTCAATGTTTTTGCCTGATTTAACAGTCTCGCTCATAGGTATTGCCTGAATAATCGCTAAAAAATAAAAGAGGGCACGTCTGCTTTAGCTGACACACCCACGATTTCAATAACAATATACCGAGGAATTACAGGAGAATCAACCTCTGCATGGAAACCTGATAGCTCCGCCGGATGGAGCGTAGAATGAATTCAATCACTGATTTACATCTGCTTTTGCAGGCTCCGTATGTCTAAGCTTAAAAAACCTCCGCCGCAGCTTTTTCAAAAGCTTAACTATTTTAAATTCAAAACATATTTAAAGCGAGCTGTTTAAAAATCTTACCAGCGGCGTGACCTTCTCGCAAATAGCAGCAGCTTCTTTAGCGAACGATGCCTTATAACACTTCGTCACCGGCCGGGAAACGCCGACAAAGAATTGCTTGCACTTTAGCCATTCCGCCATCGGATGATTTTCATCATAACCTTTCGGTATTCGTTTAAGCTTATCCCAGTTAAAAGGCGCAAACGACTTTTTAAAATTCCGGTCTTCCACTACGGCAAGAAATTCTTTTCCCCGTCCGCCGATTGCTTTGCGTATTTTTTTCAGCTGATTGCTGTCCGGAATATAAATACCGCCGCCGATATAGACCTCTTCCGTGTTCACTTCTATATAATATCCCGATCCGACAAATCCTTTCGGCTTGCCCCGTAGAACAAAGTGTGCAGCAATATGGGTTTTATACGGAGTTTTATCCGGACTAAACCTTATGTCGCGGTAAATTCTGAAAATAGATCTAGCCGGATTAAGATCAAACTCCGGACTAAAGCGTGAAAAGTGTACCTGTAATGCAACAATAAACGATTGCATCGGCTCTTTAACATGATTTAAAAATTCTTCCCTGTGTTTTTCAAACCATTCTCTGTTATTGTTTTTTTTAAGACGTTTTAGGAATTGTATGCCTTCCTGTGGAAATCCTTTGAAAGGAGGAAAAATATCAAAATCCATTACCGGTATTCCTGCCACTTTTCATCCTCTAAAATGCTTCACTCTTTATTTTCAATTGCGGCCCGGACAAAACCGTTAGACCTTTTTAACCGCGCTTTCGCTTCGCTCAATGAAACATTTGCTTTAATCATAACCAGAGCCGGTTTTACATGAAAATTTGATTTTTCCAGGTACTCCGAAGCCTCGTCATAAGCAACACCTGTAGATATCATAACAATTTTCTTAGCGCGTTCACGCAGTTTTAAATTGGTAGTTTGAAGATCAATCATCATATTTTCGTAAACTTTTCCAAGCCGAATCATTGCCGCTGTTGTTATCATGTTTAAAACTATCTTCTGCGCCGTGCCGGATTTCATTCTTGTGGATCCCATAATTACTTCAGGTCCGACTTCCGGGCAAATTGCTACATCTATCGCGGCAGCAAGATCCTTAAACTCCAAAAGATCAAATTTTGAACGCGGATTTGTAGTCAGATATATAGTGTTCGCACCGAGCTGCTTCGCTTTCTTTACGGCTCCAATTACATATGGTGTACGAAGACTTGCAGTAATACCGCAAACTACATCTTTTCCTCCAACATTTTTCTTCTCAATATCAAGCGCGCCGACTTCTTCTTTATCCTCTGCCCCTTCTTGTGCTGCAAACATAGCTTTTTCCCCGCCGGCTATAATTCCCTGCACCATCTTCGGCTCGGTCCCGAAAGTCGGCGGGCATTCTACTGCATCCAGAACACCCAGCCTGCCGCTTGTTCCTGCTCCGACATATATAAGCCTTCCACTTTTCAGAAATGCAGAGACAACAAGTTCTACCGCGGCAGATATAGATTTTATCTGTTCCTCCACAGCTATGGCAACTTTTTTATCTTCATTATTTATAATCTTTAGAATTTCATCGACAGTTTTCGTATCAATGTCCATGCTGCCGGAATTTCTTTGTTCTGTCGATAGAGTCTGCAATTGATTAAATATGTCTTTTGATCTAGACAAAATTTTTTCTTTCTTTGTTGTTTTAATATTTACAAATGTACAATTAAAATTTTTTTATCAGAAGCGTTTAGTTGTTCTGACCCGTAAAATGCGAGATTTATTGACTTTATTTCCAGGTTCTGATATTTTCGTTTTGCTGTCTCGATTTCGCGGGATAAATCTCCTCCTTTGAAAGCTAGTAAGGCAGGCGGATCCGGATTTTCTCGCTTGTTCATTATAACTTCTGCAGATTTTCTTTTTTGAAAATCAGTTTTTAAAAAGGCCTTTGACCAGTATATCAGATCTTCAAGCGGGGCGACAGCCCTTGCTATCGTAAAATCAAACCTGCCTCCGTATTCAGACTTCGAACCAAACTCTTCTGCTCTTCCCCAGACAGCAAAAATATCATCCAGCTTTATATCTTTTATCATCTGTGAAACTGCGTTTATCTTTTTACCGGTTGAATCAATACAGAGGACATGCAGATCCGGGCGCATTATCTTAATCGGGATTCCCGGCAGCCCACCGCCTGTCCCAATATCTACAATCGAACTTCTCTCTCGTATATTAATTTTAAAAAGCAGTGAAATACTGTGCAATATATGATAAGTCCATACGTTTTCTTCGTCTTTTCTGGAAATAATATTGATTTTTTTATTCCATTCCAGCAATAACACAACGTAATAATTAAGTTGATTTATTTGAAAATCCGTCGGATTAAGCCCGTTCTTCAGGCAAATCTCACGCAACCATATCCTTTTATCGGTTTGCATCATAATTACCAACCAACGTACGTTTCACGTGAAACAATTACGAGTTAACTCCTTAGGTAAACCATAAGAACTGAAATATCCGCGGGTGTAACACCGTTTATTCTTGATGCCTGGCCTATTGATACAGGCTGTATTTTCTTAAGCTTTTCAAGTCCTTCTGATGATATTGATCTGATATTTTCATATTTAATATCATTTGGTATATGAAGCATTTCAAATCTTTTAAATCTATCTATTTCTTCCTGCTGTCTTTTTATATACCCTTCATATTTAAGTTCGATTTCGATCTGTTCTATTACTTCCATGTATAATTGATCATCACAACAAGAACGAAGGTTTGTGAAGTACGGGTTGGATGAGAGAAATTCGGTTTGTGCGAACTGAGAAAGAGCAACTTTGGGACGTTTAAGCAGTTTTGCTATCTTTTCATTTTCTGAAATACTTTCTTCCCCTATTCTTTCAAAATAAGGGTTTACATCTTTCGGTGCAATCGAAAGTCGATTTGAAAGATCTATTCCTCTTTGAATAAATTCTTCTTTTTTCCGTAGACGCTTTATTATCTTCTCCGATATCAACCCGAATCGATATCCTATTTCCATCAATCTTCTATCAGCATTATCTTGCCGAAGTATCAGACGATGTTCCGCTCTTGATGTAAACATTCGATACGGTTCTTCAATTTCTCTGTCAACTAAATCATCGACCAATACGCCGAGGTATGCCTCGGATCTTTGAAATATCAGCGGATCTTCTTTTCTGATATATTGCACGGCATTGATGCCTGACAGAATACCCTGCGCGGCTGCTTCTTCATACCCTGATGTGCCGTTTACTTGACCAGCAAAGAAAAGACCATCTACAGCTTTTGTTTCCAAAGATGACTTCAATTGGTGCGGTGGAAAATAGTCATACTCAACTGCGTATCCTGCCCTCAGCATAACTGCATTTTCAAGTCCCTGTATAGAATGTAGGCCTTTCAATTGTACGTCTTCAGGCAGGCTTGTCGCATATCCATTTACGTAAACAACGTTTGTATCATAACCCTCAGGTTCGAGAAATATATGGTGCCGTTCCTTATCTGCAAATCTGTTTAGTTTAACTTCTATAGCCGGGCAATAGCGCGGACCTGTTCCTTTTATTCTTCCCGTGAATAATGGTGATCTATCGAATCCGCTTCTCAATATCTCGTGTGTATTACTGTTAGAGTAAGTTAAATACATGGAAATCAGTTTATTAGATATTTTTGTATTCTGGAATGAAAACGGGCGGGGATTTATATCGCTGGGCTGTTCTTCCGTGCGGCTAAAATCTATCGAATTTTTATCAACTCTTGGCGGAGTCCCGGTTTTGAGCCTGCCGCTTATTAAGCCAAATTTTTCCAAATTCTCCGTCAAGCCTTCAGATGAAGGCTCCTTATACCTGCCTCCTATTGTCGTATATTCGCCGGTGTGCATAAGTCCTTTTAAAAAAGTACCCGCACATAAAATAAATGACCGGCATGTAAATTTTCTATCGTCCTGAAGTATTACGCCTTTGATTTTAGGTTTATGGTTGCTTTTATGATCTTTCTCAACAACGACATCTTTCACTATTCCTTCCAGCAAAATCAATCCATGCTGGCATTCTATTATTCTTTTTGCTTCTCTTGTGTACCATTCGCGATCACTCTGACACCGCGGCGACCAGACTGCGGGTCCCTTTGACATATTAAGCATCCTGAATTGTATTCCCGTTGCATCAGCTATTTTCGCTATCTCGCCCCCAAGTGCGTCTATCTCGCGAACAAGGTGGCCTTTTGCGGTTCCGCCAATTGATGGATTACAGGACATCCTGCCAATGGCATTTCTATCCATGGTAACCATCAGAACCTTATATCCCATTCTTGCTGCGGCGAGCGCCGCTTCTATACCGGCGTGACCGCCGCCGCCGACAATTATGTCAAAATCTCTTATTTCATCGCTTTTCAAAGCTTAAATCCATATCTGTTTCACGTGAAACATTGATTCATTTTCCAATGCAGAATTTAGAGAAAATGTCGTTCAGAATGTCCTCGGTAGTAATAACCCCGATTATTTCTCCAATAGCTTCTATTGCTCGTCTTAAATCCAAAGCAATAAATTCCTCACTTTTTCCTGTTTTCAGCGATTCCAACGAGGAAATCAGTCCTTCTTTTGCTCTGAGAAGATTGTTATAATGCCTTACATTAGTAATGGTAACCGATTCTTTATTATCATTCCTTGATTTTTCAATAACATACCTTTCTAAAGCGATTTTTAGCGGTTCTATTCCTTCATGACTAAGGGCCGACGTATTAACAATTTGAATCCCGTATGCATCTTTCGCATTTATGGATTTACAATTTTCAAGATCTGTTTTATTATTTGCCAAGATCATATATGCATCAGGCAGGTTTTCCAGTGAGTTTTTTATTAATTCAATTTCATCGGTGATTAGAAAGCTGGTGCTGTCATGAACAAGCACAATAATGTCTGAATTTTGTATGATTTTCCGTGTCCTTCTTACCCCCTCTTTCTCGATCGAGTCTTCCGTGTGCCTTAAACCGGCCGTATCCGTAATTCTAAACAACACACCGGATATAATAATTTCTTCTTCCAAAAAGTCTCTTGTAGTACCCGGAATACTGGTTACAATTGCGCGCTCTTCTTTCAGCAATGCATTCATCAACCGCGATTTTCCAGCATTTGGTATTCCGACAAGCGCTACTCTTACTCCTTCTCTCCAGACTTTTCCATATTTAAAAGTATCCAAAAGCTTTTTTATGCTGATTATTTCAGATTCAATTAACTGCTGAAATTCTGTTTTATCAACTAACTCTATATCTTCTTCAACAAAATCCAGCTCTAGTTCTAATAGTCCTGCCGCCTTTACCAATTGATCCTGAATTTCTTTTACTTCTTTTGAAAGAGTTCCTTCAAGCTGATCAATTGAAATCTTATGTGCTTTGTCGGATTGTGCTCTTATTATATCAGCTATTGCTTCAGCTTGCGAAAGGTCAATTTTTCCATTCAGAAAAGCTCGTTGTGTAAATTCTCCGGGTTCTGCAAGGCGTATCCCTGTTTCCAGCAGGCATTCCAAAACACGTCGTGTAACATGTATGCCTCCGTGGCAGCTCACTTCGACAGTATCTTCTCCTGTATATGACGTTGGAGCAATAAACACTGTGCATACCACATCATCAATATGTCCGCCTTTGGAATCGACAAAACGCCCGAAATGCGCTGTATGACTTTTAGCTTCGGTCAGATTGAGCTTGCCGCTAAAATGGTTTGAAACAAGTCTTCGTGCAGATTCTCCGCTAACACGTACGACTGAAATTGCACCTTCTCCTATCGGGGTTGAAATCGCAGCTATCGTATCTTTCAATCGTCCAATCATTTTTTACTCCGGATTAAATGTACGAAACGCTAACTCCTTCTACAATGAAAAAAAAAACGCCTTTGAACAACAAGGCGTTTATAAAAAAATATTTAGATTTTTATTTTTTAAGCCTGGGCAAGTCTTTCGCATATTTAAATATTCCCTTATGTGTTTTCTTTTTCTCGACTTTTCGCAGGGGTTCATCGTCTTGTTGCTTATTTATCAGCAGCTGTTGTCCTATCGAAAGTATGTTGAACACTGCGTAGTACAAATTCAATCCAGACGGGAATCCGTTGAATAATAACGTCATCATAATCGGCATCATCCAAACCATTGCTTTTTGCTGGGGATTTGTTGTTGTCATTTTCGTCTGAATAAACATAGTGATGCCCATTAATAATGCAATGCCGCTGATATCCTGTATACCCAACAGTGGTAACTTAGAGGGCAGTCTGTAAATAACATCCGGAACAGAAAGATCCGTAATCCAGCCGATAAAACCTGCCTGCCGTAATTCTATCGCACCGCGGAATACAGAATACAGCGCATACATAATCGGCATCTGCAGCAACAAAGGCAGACAGCCGCCTGCGGGATTAACGCCGTATTCTTTGTATAAACTCATTACCGCCTGATTCATTTTTTGCGGATCATCTTTGTACTTCTCGCGCATTTCATTCATCATGGGCTGAAGTTTCTGCATCTTTTTCATTGAATTCATCTGGCTTTTTGACAGCGGATGCAGTGCAATTTTTATCAATATTGAAAAAATTATTATAACCAATCCCCAATTTGGAATGATGTAATGAATAGCATTAAACAGGGGCAGCATTATATATTCAGAAATTGGTCTTATTAACCATGCCCATCCCAGGCTCATTATATTTTCAAGTCCGTTTTCATAAGTCTTCAGCTCGCCATGATCCAGCGGTCCTAAAAAGACATTTATAACGCTCTTTTCAGATTGTTCTCCCCGGAAAGGCATTCTCAAGGCAACACCGTATTTTTCAAGAGCCCCGTTGTCCGGCATAGCTGTTTGTGTTCCTTCTAAAAAAGCACCTTCGCTTTTCTTTTCCGACGGCATGAGGGCTACAGCAAAATACTTGTTTCTTGTTGCAACCCAATCCACTGTTCCCGAAAGTTCTTTCTGCACCTTTTCATTCACAGTTGAAGCATTTATTTCAGTCAGTTCATTTCCTGCAAAAGCATATGCAGCAGCAAAGCCCGATTCATCAACACTATTCCCTTCTGCATATCTGATTCCATGTTCCCAGACAACTTCATACTGGTAATTAGCTATAACCTGTGCCAGGTCTATCATTTGCAGTTCGGTTTCAATGTCATATTTTCCATTTTTAAATTTCATTTTTTTAACAAGTTTGCCGCCCTGTGCCGCCGGGAGAGTAAAAGTTGCTTCAAATTCAAAATTTTCTTCGAGCCTGGCATTATCTGCGGCTGAAGATACATCGAAGTAAAGGTCTTTCGTGTTTATCACACGCCCGTCTGCGGTTGTAAGCAAAACAGAAAAATCGCCATTGTGGTCATAATCGACAAGCTGCACCGGCAGGCCGTCCCATGTTTTATACTTTTTGAGCTCCCATTTTTTAATTACGCCGCCTTTCGACGATATTTCCGCGATATAGTTATCTGTTTCTACGGTTATAATTTTTTCTATGCCGCTGCTTCTCGCTGAAAAGAATTTCCCGTAAGGTTCTGCAGGTTCCGCTGATTTTTTTTCTTTCTCTGGTTTCGATACGGCTGTGAGCGTGTCTTTTACCTGTTCCTGCCGCTGTTCGGTTGCTGCCTGTTCGGGGGGGGGCTGCTGAGGCGAATTCATCCACATCCACACAACAAGAATTATGAAGATAAGTATAAAGCCTATTATTGATTGACGATCCATATTAAATTAGTCCTGATTTTACTCGTTGATATTAAGGAACGGGATCAAATCCGCCCGATTTACTAAAAGGGTGGCATTTTGCAATTCTTTTTAATGCCAGCCATAAGCCGACGATCACTCCATGCGTATTCAATGCTTCTATTGAATACTGCGAACATGACGGATAAAACCTGCAGTTATTAAAGGGAAGTGTCTGTGATATAAAATTCTGATAAATTCTTATTAAAAAAATTAGAACTTTTCTCATTTCTCATTTTTCCCCGGCAATTATTTTACTAATCGACGAAAACGCATCCGCTATAGATGAGAATCGCACCATTTTTGGTGCGATTTTCGAGTTTCCGTTATACATGAATACAATTTCTATTTGATTGTTGGGGCCGAGAAGTCTTGTGAACTCGTTTTTCTTTGCCAAAAACGCTTCTCTCATTAATCTTTTCAGTCTGTTTCGATGTGCGCTTTTTCCTACTCTTTTTGTTATCGTATAACCTATGCGCAGTGATGAGTTTTCCGAACTTTTTATTTCAACAAATGCTTTTATCGGCGGCTTTTCATACCTCCTGCCTTGAGTTATAACTTTTGTAAAGGCCCCGTAACCTCTCAGGATTTCAATTGTCGGCTGCAAATGAGGCATAACTCTCCTGCTGTCAGGAGGTCCTTTTCTTATCTCTCGTCGCTGACAGAAAGCTTTCTTCTTCCAGACGCTCTTCGCCTGCTAATCACTTTTCTTCCGTTCTTGCTTGCCATTCTCGCACGAAAACCGTGTGTGTTTTTCCTTTTTCTCTTGTGCGGCTGAAATGTTTGTTTCATTTTTGCTTGCTTTCCTTTTCTTCTTTAATTTCTCTTGATTATTACTTTATTTAAATTTACATAAATATTGACGCACAAACAAGAAGACTTGTATAAAGATTATTCATTCAAATACTGAAATAATTTTGTAAAAATTCCTCTTGCATGCTGTATTCATAGATGCTATTATTAAGCCCACTCTGTTATTTTTTAATTGCTGTGGATAACTTGTGGAAATGCTTTTTCAATTGGTCGATTTTATTGCGTTCCGTATTGTTAATTATTGCGGTTTTTGTTTTAATTCGACCTTAACTCTGACATTGCTTTGTTCACATAATTGTGGATAAGTTGTTTTTAACATGATCTTTTCTGTGCTTTGCTGGAGCGTAATATGAATTTTCCTGTACAAACTGATCAGTTTGTTGATAATCAAAAACTAGCAAGTAAAACCTGGGAACAATGCTTAAGTATCATTAAAGACCAAGTTTCAACATTAAGTTTTAAGACCTGGTTTCTTCCTGTTATACCTGTTTCCATAAATGGAAATGAATTAACCGTCCAGGTTCCCAGTCAGTTTTTTTATGATTGGCTCGAAGAACATTATAATACACTTTTACACAATACCATTGCAGCGGTTGTCGGCGAGAACAGCAGGCTTTTTTATATAGTAACATCTGAAGAAAACTTGCCGCCCAACCAGGAAAGTACTGATAATGATTTTATCTCTACCGGCACAGAGCTGGTTCGCACACAGCCTTTTACTCCCCATGTTTCATTAAGAACTGAAAACCTGCAGTCAATAAAAAGTAATTTTAATCCGCGTTATACATTTGAGAATTTTATCAAAGGCGATTGCAACCAGCTTGCCAGGGCGGCTGCACTTGCTGTTGCAAATAATCCAGGCGGTACTTCCTTTAATCCGCTGGTTCTGTACGGCGGTACGGGTCTTGGCAAAACACATTTGATGCATGCGCTTGGAAACCATGCTGCAGCAAACGGCAAAGCAAAACGAATTGCTTATCTTTCAAGTGAGAAATTTACTGTTGATTTTGTTGAAGCAATTCAGGGAGACAAGGTTCAGGAGTTTTCCTCTTTTTACAGGAGTATGGATCTTCTCGTTGTTGATGACATTCAATTCTTTGCAGGCAAAGAAAAAACACAGGATAATTTTTTTCATACTTTTAACGCTTTGTACCAGCACGGCAAACAAATTGTTCTTTCTTCCGATGTCCCGCCTAAGGAATTGCGCGGTTTGGACGAGAGACTAATTTCAAGATTCCAGTGCGGACTTACAGCCGATATTCAGCCCCCGGATCTTGAAACAAGAATAGCAATACTTCAGAAAAAAAGTGAAGAAAATTCACTTGAGCTTCCGTCAGATGTTTTAGAGTTTATTGCTGTAAATGTAAAAAACAATATTCGCGAATTAGAGGGTTGTCTTATCAGCCTTTTCGCTCGTGCTTCTTTGGAAAACCGTGAGATAGGCGTTGACCTGGCAAAAGATGTTCTGCGCGTAATTGTAAACGATCTGAGAACTCCCATAAGCATAGACCAGATACAAAAAGTTGTCTGCAGTTATTTTGATATTCCTGTCGACTTGCTTAGAGCAAAAACAAGGCGTCACGAGGTCGTTATTGCAAGACAAACTGCTATGTTCTTGGCAAAAGATCTTACAAACTCATCACTGAAGACTATAGGTCTGCATTTTGGCGGAAGGGATCACAGCACGGTTATTCATGCCTGCCAGGCTATAGAGGAGTTTCAAAAAACCGACAATAATTTCAAACAGCAGGTTGACCAGATACGCAGGAAAATTGAGTTGAATGAGTAGTTTTTCTTGTTAATAAACATGTTAATTAATGTTGATATGCTGTATGTAATTTTGTTTTACTATTATGCGGAAGTATAATTTTTAATGGTTTGTTAAAGTTCTTTTTGTTTTGCACATCAATTCAACATTAAATATTTTAAATCCGCCAATGATTGTTGTTTTATTGCAATTTTCCACATTATCAACATCGTTATAATAAACATTGTTTTCTTAATTAAAGTCTTTTTATAATAGTGTTTATTGTGTATATGCTAAAATTTTGATATTTTTAATAAATAATAGACATTGATAAAAAGGAGTTATATGAATGAAGTTTACCATAGAAAGTAATGAACTCCAAAAAGTACTGATAAAAATCAGTGGTGTCGTACCATCAAAATCAACACTGCCTATACTTGAAAACATCCTTTTTACACTAAACGAAAACAAACTTACACTTGTTGCTACAGACATGGAAATATCTATGTCTGCTTCGCTTGATGTAAGAGGAAGTGAAAACGGATCGATAGCGGTGCCTGCGAAGAGAGTTATGGATACACTGAGAGCTTTACCTGATGCTCAGATCGTATTTAATGCAGACACAGGCAACAATAAGATAAAGATGATTACTGAAAACGGCGAGTATAACCTCATTGGAGAGTCCAGCCAGGATTATCCGGCGATACCTGAATTTAAAAGCAGCAACGAGCTGCTTATAGAAAGCTCGGTAATAGAATCCATAATATCAAAAACAGTTTTTTCCGTCAGCACAGACGAACTTCGTCCTGCAATGACCGGACTATTGCTGCAGTTCAAAGAAAAAGAAATGAGAGCGGTTGCTACGGACGGCCACAGACTAGTTAGGATTATTTACACAAATCTCCCACAAATCAAAGACCAGAAGGATATAATAATTCCTTCAAAAGCACTAAATTTAATATCAAAAGCAATAGAAAGCGGATCTAACACTGTTTCATTCAGCTCGACACATATAAAATTCTCTTTCAAGAATTTAACGCTTACTTCAAGGTTAATTGAAGAAAGTTATCCAAATTATGAAAGCGTAATACCGCTTGAAAACGATAAAAAACTTTTAGCAGATAGAAATATTTTATTATCTGCAGTTAAAAGAGTTTCCCTGTACTCGAGCAACACTACTCACCAGATACGTTTTTCGATGAAAAAAGATGATCTCAAAATAATGGCCGAGGATATTGATTTCGGTGGAGAAGCTAAAGAAAAGATAGCATGCAGTTATTCTGCGGAAAACATTGAAATAGGTTTTAATGCAATATATCTTATAGACATCCTATCGCATATTGATTCACAGGAAGTCATATTTAATTTCAGCAGTTCGGTTAAGGCGGCAATAATAAAACCGGTAACAATGAAAGAAAACGAGGATGTTTTGATGCTTGTTATGCCGATGCGGCTTAATGTATGAACGTGAAAATTGCTGTTGGTTTTATAATGAATAGCCCCATCCGAATATGGATTTGGGGCTATCGTGTTGTAAATAAGGTAATATAGAATTGATTTTGCAGCACATTGAAATCGAAAATTTCAGGAATCATAAGTCAACATCTTTCGATTGTTCTTCTGGTGTTAATCTTTTTTATGGAGACAACGGAGAAGGTAAAACAAATATCCTTGAAAGTATATCTTATTTCTGTCTGACAAGAAGTTTTTATGCATTAAGCGATTCAATTGTAGCAAAAGCAGATGAAAATGGTTTCACGGCAACAGGATGCCTTAAGTCGGATTGCGGCGTACAGTACGAAGTACAAATAAAATATAACAGAGATATAAATCAAAAAATAATCACAGTAAATAAATCAAAAGTTGATAAAGCATCGGCACTAATAGGATGGTTCCCGGCTGTTATACTCTCACAGGAACAGGGCGCCATAACATATGGATCGCCGGGAGATAGACGGAAATTTGTCGATTTTGTTTTGTCTCAGTCCAGCAGAAAATATTTGGATAATTTGATTGAATACAGAAAAATTTTAAAGCAAAGAAACAGAATACTTGCAGACATACAAACAGGAAGGATCAGAAATAAAGAAGAGGTTGAAGTCTGGAACGAAAGTTTAATTAAAACAGGCACAAGTATTATAAATAAAAGAAAAGAGTTTACAAAGAACTTTCAAAAATTAGTAATAGAAGCTTATTCACAGATATCGGGTAACAGTGAACTGCCAAAAATATTGTATTCTCCCTCATTCAATTGTTCAGAAGAAAACGAGGATAACACAGAAGATTTTTTTAAAAAAGCGCTTGAAAATCAAAGTTTAACGGAGCAGAAAATAGGATTCACTATGGTAGGTCCTCATAGGGACGATTTTTTGCTTCAGATAAATGAAATGGAAGCAAAGAACTTTGCTTCGCAGGGACAGCATAAAACACTGCTTGTAGCCTTAAAAATGGCGGAATTCTTTTACCTGAAAAACGCATGTAATGAAACACCGCTGCTCCTGCTTGACGATGTTTTGAGCGAACTCGATGAAAAGAGGTGCAATAAATTGATTAAATCAGCCGTATGCAAGGGTCAGGTTTTTATCACTTCGACAGACAAACATGCACTTAATGGATTATCACCGGATGTCATTGCCAATGTAAGAAAATACCTTATAAAGAGGGGAAGAATAGAGCGTGTCGAGGAAGAAGCCAAAATCAATTAAATCTATCGAGACCGCAATTGAGGAGCTGATTAACGACCTGGGAATAAAGAAAAAGCTCGTTGAGGTAGATGCGGTTGTTCACTGGGAAGAAGTAGTAGGAAAAAAAATAGCGCAGATGACGGAGGCAACAAGAATAACAAAAGGCGTGTTGTTTGTCAGTGTTAAAACGAGTACATGGCGGAATGAATTGACCATACGGAAAAAGGAAATAATAGAAAAACTGAACAACTTTATTGGAAAAGAAATCGTGAAGGATATAAAGTTTAATTGAATAAAAACTTAAAACGGAACAAAAGTGAAAGAAAATAAAATAAAACAGGTCAATGTTAAAAACAGTGCAAACAGCAACTACACGGCCGAAGATATAACCGTACTTAAAGGCCTTGAGGCGGTAAGGCGCAGGCCCGCTATGTATATAGGCGATGTGAGCACGAGAGGACTTCATCACCTTGTTTATGAAGTGGTTGATAATTCGATAGACGAAGCGCTTGCGGGATTCTGCAAAAACATACACGTATATATAAACAACGACGGATCAGTTACAATTGAAGACGACGGGCGGGGAATACCAACAGATATACATGCCGGTGAAAAAAGATCTGCTCTTGAAGTTGTAATGACGGTACTTCATGCCGGGGGAAAATTCGATAAGCATTCGTACAAAGTATCAGGAGGTCTACATGGTGTGGGAGTGTCGGTTGTTAATGCATTAAGCGAACAGCTGGAGGTAGAGGTAAAAAGAGAAGGGAAAGTATATTATCAAAAATACAGGAAAGGGGATCCTGCAGCGCAGGTTAAGGTTATCGGCAAGGCTGACAGCGGCAAAACAGGAACAAAGACCACGTTTATACCAGACGGCAGCATATTCAAGAATAGAACATTTAAATTTGAAACAATAGCCGAACGCCTGCGTGAGCTGGCGTTTTTAAATCCAGAAGTCACACTGGCAATAAAAGACGAGCGGAAGAATCAGAAACAGGAAGAAAAATTCCATTTTAAAGGCGGGATAATGGAGTTTGTAAAATATATAGATTCAACACGGCCGTCTATAATGAAAAAAGTAATGTATGCAAAAGGAGAGGCGAAAGACGAAAACAGCAGGACAGTGGAAGTTGAAATTGCGTTCCAGTACAATGATCAATACAATGAAAATATATTCAGTTATGTGAATAATATTAACACGCATGAAGGCGGAACGCACATGGTAGGGTTCCGGACGGCACTGACACGAACATTGAACAACTATGCGTACAAAAACGGACTGGTCAAGGAAGGAGGAGTACAATTAACAGGGGATGATTTCAGGGAGGGACTTACGGCGGTGATAAGCGTGAAAGTCCCTGAACCTCAATTCGAAGGACAAACAAAAACAAAACTGGGAAACAGCGAAGTAAAAAGTATTGTAGAATCTATTTTCGGGCCTCAATTGTTTGATTGGCTGGAGGAAAATTCACCCGACGCAAAAAGGATAATTGAAAAGTGCCTTAGAGCGGCAGAAGCAAGAGAAGCTGCAAGGAAAGCAAGGGATCTCACAAGAAGAAAAAATGCATTTGACGGCGGTGGTTTACCGGGAAAACTGGCGGACTGTTCTATAAACGATCCGGAGCATTGTGAAGTGTACATTGTAGAAGGAGACTCTGCAGGAGGAAGCGCCAAGCAAGGCAGGGATAGAAGATTTCAGGCTATTTTGCCGCTGAAAGGAAAGATTCTGAATGTAGAGAAAGCAAGACTGCATAAAATCCTTGAAAATGATGAAATAAGGGCGATTTTTACTGTTATTGGGGCCGGCATGGGTGAGACTTTCGATGCCAGCAAAATAAGATACGGTAAGATAATTATTATGTGCGATGCCGACGTTGATGGTTCACATATTCGCACATTACTTCTGACGCTGTTTTTCAGATATATGAAAGAAATAATAGAATTGGGACACCTCTATATAGCACAGCCGCCTCTATATAAGATAAAAAAAGGTAAACAGGAATTTTATGCATATGACGAAGAAGAACGCGACGAAATCATTAAAAGAATAAAAAGTGAAAAGAAAGGTAAAGCAGAAAAGGAAGAAAAACCGGAGAAATCTGAAGCCGTGGAAGAAGGAGCGGTTGTAAAAGAAGGCGGGATAACAATTTCAAGATTCAAAGGTCTCGGCGAGATGAATCCGGAACAACTCTGGGCTACAACTATGAATCCCGACACGAGAACCGTTCTGCAGGTCTCAATTGAAAACGCGGCGGACGCAGACCGCACGTTTTCTATTCTTATGGGCGATGAAGTGGAACCGAGAAGAGAATTTATAGAAAAGAACGCAAAATATGTGAGAAATCTGGATGTTTGAAAATCTACGCATAGTTATTGTAAATTTTCAAACGCCGGATCTGCTCAAAATTTCTGTGGAATCTTTCAGAAAATTTTATCCGGCTGCAAGAATGACTATAATTGACAACGGATCAAAGGATAACTCGGTCGAAGCAATAAAAAAAATACAGGAAAATCTGCCGGACAAGACAGATGTATTAATCCTGAACAAGAACATCTATCATGGACCGGCTATGAATTTTGCGTTGAATACTCTAAATGAAGATTATATTTTCTTCATTGATTCAGATACGGAAACAAAAAAAGGCGGTTTTCTTGAACCTATGGCTGAACTGTTGAAATCATCCGAAAATGCCTATGCAGCAGGAAGACAGATCACGGTAAATAAGCGGGGATTTCTAAGCGAGAAAGGAAAAGCAATACTCACACCTGCGTATATGATGCTGAAAAGAAAGCTGTACGGGACTTTTCCTCCTTTTGAACACCATGGCCAGCCGGTTATGAAAAATTTTATTTGCGCGCAGGAAAAAGGTTATTTGCTGAAAACTTTTCCGATAGAGAATTATATCGATCACAAGTGGCGTGGCACAGCATCGAGGTTCGGTTATGGTCTGGGCATGAAAGGTAAAATAGATTTTGTATTAAACAAATTTGGAATTTAACAACACAAGAAGAAGAAAAAAAGATAATCCATGGCAACAGTAAGCGAAAAAACTATACCTGTAGATATTGAAGATGAAATGAAAGGATCGTACATCGATTATTCGATGTCGGTAATAATATCACGCGCGCTGCCAGATGTGCGGGACGGCCTCAAACCGGTTCACAGGCGCGTATTATTCGGTATGCAGGGACTCGGACTGGCAAGCAATAAAGCGTACAAGAAAAGCGCACGCATAGTCGGTGAAGTGCTTGGTAAGTACCACCCGCATGGCGATTCGGCGGTGTATGACACAATGGTGCGCATGGCGCAGGATTTTTCAATGCGGTATATGCTGGTAGACGGCCAGGGTAACTTCGGCTCGGTCGACGGCGATTCCGCCGCCGCAATGCGTTACACAGAAGCAAGGCTTACACGAGTTGCCGAGGAAATGCTGAAAGACCTGGAAAAAAACACGGTCAATTTTGCACCAAACTTCGACGATACACTACAGGAACCGACTGTATTGCCGGCCCAAATACCGAATTTACTCTGTAACGGTACTAGCGGAATTGCAGTCGGCATGGCAACTAACATTCCGCCGCATAATCTACGCGAGGTCATCGACGGATGCATTGCATATATAAAAGACCATGAAATCAGCAACGAAAAACTGATGAAACATATTCTAGCACCGGATTTTCCCACGGGCGGAATAATTTATGGATATGACGGTGTAAAAGAAGCTTATACAAAAGGCCGCGGAAAAATCATTGTCCGCGCAAGGGCAAATGTTGAAACCGGAAAAGGCGAGAGACAGCGGATAATTGTGACGGAGCTGCCGTACCAGGTAAATAAAGCATCGCTAATTGAAAAAATTGCAGATTTGGTTACGGATAAAAACTTGGAGGATATTTCCGATATACGCGATGAATCCGACCGGGACGGAATGCGTGTTGTGATTGAATTAAAACGGGAAGCCAATGCAGAGGTAGTGCTTAATAATCTTTATAAACATACTCAAATGCAAACGACATTTGGAGTAAACCTTTTGGCTCTTGTAGACAGCCGTCCAAAGGTTCTGCAGCTGCGTGAATTCATAAAGCACTTCATAGAGCATAGAAATGAAGTCGTGGTCCGCCGAACCAAGTTCGATCTGGACGAAGCCGAAAAACGCGCGCATATACTTGAGGGATACATAATCGCGCTTGATAATATCGATGCGGTGATAGCCCTTATAAAGAAATCGGCAGATGTTGAAAGCGCAAAACTCGGATTGATGAAGAAATTCAAACTTTCAGAAATCCAGGCAAAAGCGATTCTCGACATGCGTCTGCAAAGACTGACCGGACTTGAGCGCAAAAAAGTCGAAGAAGAATACAGGGAAATGATCAAACTCATTGAGAAGCTGAAAACCATTCTTAAAAGTAAACAGCTTCAAATGAAAATCATAGAAGAAGAACTTGCGGAAATAAAAGAAAAATACGGCGACGACAGGCGGACAGAAATTATTTATAAAGCCGAAGAATTTCGGATAGAAGATATTATCGCGGAAGAGGAAGTAGTCGTGACGATTAGTCACGGCGGATTTATAAAGAGATATCCTGTATCGGGATATCGACGCCAGTCGAGAGGAGGGAAAGGCGTTACAGGCGCGGCGACGCGCGAAGATGATTTTGTTGCGCATATGTTCATTGCAAGCACGCATAATTATGTTCTGATATTCACCGATAAAGGAAGGTGCTACTGGTTAAAAGTATTCGAGATACCGGAAGGCGGAAGAACAACAAAAGGGAAATCGATAAATAACCTTATAAAGAAAGATCCGGGCGAAGAAATTACATCATTTATTGCTGTAAAAGAATTCGATGAAAACCATTTTGTATTTATGTTCACTGAACAGGGATTGGTTAAAAAAGTTGTGCTTTCAGAATTCAGCAACCCGCGAAGAAGCGGAATAGTTGCTGCAAATCTGAAAAAAGGCGACAAGTTGGCGGATGTAAAACTGACAGATGGAACACAGGATATAGTCATAGGCACATGCAACGGACTGGCTATACGTTTTCATGAAAATGAAATAAGGCCGATGGGACGGGCTGCTGCCGGAGTACGTGGCATCAGACTTAAAAAAGACGACAAAGTAGTCGGGGCCGTGAATTTACAGCGAAAAGGAACAACAATTCTTGTTGCAACCCAAAAAGGTTTCGGGAAGCGCAGCGAAGAAGACGAATACCGAATAAGTCACAGAGGCGGTAAAGGCATCTTTACCGTAAAAACATCTGAAAAGACCGGTAAAATGGTTGCAATCAAAGAGGTAATCAATACCGACGACGTTGTTATTGTTACTTTGGATGGAATGATTATCCGCCAGCATGCATCGGATATACGTGTCGCCGGCCGCAACACGCAGGGTGTAAGATTGATTCGTTTAAACGAGGGCGATAAAGTTGCGGATGTTGCAGCAGTTGTTGCAGAGGAAGAAGAAGAAAAACAATTGGCTGAAAAAGAAAAATCTATTTCCAACGGGAAGAGTTCTTCAAATAATAAATCGGATGAAGAAGGAAAGGGCGGATTGAAGCAGGAAAACAAAACTGCACAAAAGACCGCTGCAGGTGAAAAAGGAAAACAAACTGCAAAAAAAATCGTGAAGTCCAAAAAACCCGTTCCGCAGAAAAACGTTAAAAAGAAAAAAACCAAGAAATAAACAGAAGAAAGCCTCTTTATAAAAGAGGCTTTCTTTTACTGCCGTCAGCTGCTATTTAAATACATCCTTTAAAGCATCTTTAGCTTTTTTGGTAACATCATCTGTCTGCTTTTTCTTTTCCTGATCAATCCGGTTTTCAATTTCTTTCTTTTTTGCTTCAACTACGGAAAGTTTTTCATTCAATAAAGCTTCATATTCTTTGACCTTGCTCATAACCATTTCACGCTTTTCATTATATAGTTTTTCCAGTTCTAAGCGTTTTTCTGCAATTACGGCCTCAAGTTTTTTCCGCAAGTCGTTTTGAATTTTTGCAACTTCATTGCCGATGGCTTTTTTGGTTTGAGATGCAAGCTGTTCGTCAAGATCAGTTGCAAAAGCAACATCGATTTTTTCTTCCGTTTTCCATATTCGCAGATCTACATTAAATCCTTTTACAGGAGAAAGAACATTGCGGACAATTTGTTCTACCATACCGGCAGGTTCACGATCAAAAATTAATGAAAGATTCCTAAAGTTAATCTTTGCATTTGAATCAAATAAATTGCCGGGAACCGTAACGGAGATTGAAGCATCGGCAAAAGCATCTATTATCTTAGAGGGGAGAAAATCAGAACGGCCGAGAGACATTTGTCCGATGGATAATCCAGATAAATGCGCTCTATAATTATCCAGGGGCAGTTCTTTGCGCCTGTCTATTGATGCTTCCAGCGAAAGGCTTGTAATTTCGGCCTTTGTAGCGGATAAATCGACCGTAAGAGGAAGCCCAGTTAAACGCTGGTTATCTGTAATATTATGGATCTCGCCTTTGGTATAAAAGTATTTTGGATCTCTGGACTTATCTGTACCGCCGGATATAAGGACTTTTTTTACCCAGTATTTAGGATAATAACGTTCGGCAGGGAAATGGATATCCTGCCCCCTGAAGCGCGCCGGTGCCTCTATCGGCGGTTTATCAGTTGAATTCTGAATTCGGTTTTTCGCAATTTCAACATATCCAAGATATTCGTATGCTTTTTGCAGCAGCTCTTTACCAAGCACCATTTCTGCGATACTTTGCATGGATAAATCCGGCAAGCGGGCCAATTTCAGCGCGTTCTTGAAGTCCTGTTCAACAAGTTTGTCGAGGTCCTTTATAGACTTTCCAAAATTATTCACGCTGTTTATTAAGTCATTTTTTTGTGTCTGGTAAGAATTTTTAATTTCATTTGCATTAGATAGTATGCTGTTGGCATTGTTCAGCGCGTCGCTTGCGGCCTGGACGGTTTTTATTTTGTTGATATCGATTGCCTTCGCTTTCGTTTCGATTTCAGCCAGCCTTGCTTTAGATTTGTCAATTTCGTCTAACGCTGTTTTCCACTGCACACCGGCATAATCGATTTGCTTTTTCAAAGTGTCGATGCGGCGGTATGTTAAAAGGTTTTTTGGATTTAACAGGCTGTCGATTTTCAAATCGCGTTTGATATTTTCCAGGTTGAAAGACGGCGATGATTTTGAATCATCCCCTGTAAGAAGGCTTTTTGCCTGTTCTATTATCGGAACCTTTACAGCCTGTTCACCAAACCTTGTACTTGATCCGTCGGTAGTTCGGTCTGTGCCTATGATGAGGTTGTTAATCTCCATTGTTTCAACAATATATTTTCCGCGCAAAAGCTGGCCGAAATCGAGTTCAAACCTGGTTCTTCCGGTTTCGCACAGGTTTTTCCAGCCGTTAGTCGGATTAGCGATCTGCATTCTGGAGAATTCAATGCTGATAGGATTAATTGTGAAATGAAGATTATCAATTTCTACCCTTGCACCGACAGTCTTTTCTCCCGTATATTCGAACGCCAGTTCAATCCAGCTGTCGATAAACAGATATACTATAATGCAGACTATTAAAAAAGGAATAAGAATGAAGTAAATGAATTTCCTTCTCATGTCACACCACCATTCCGCGAATACGCTGGTATGTCTGGACTATCCAGCTTTTATTTATGATCCGATAAATTTTTGTTTTCTGAAGGCGCTTGCCTATTGTTGTCCGGTAGGCAATTACAAATTTTTTAAAGCCGAAATAAACGAACGGGAAAACTATAATCGCACATACAAAACTTCCCATGACAACAGTATTATTAAAACGTGTTAAAGGCGCGATTGGAGCATTGTACAAACTCGTCCAAAAATCTTTCAGCCCATCGATATTAACAAGTATATAATAACCCAACTGGTGAAACAACGGGTCGAAAATAAAAGCTATAAGACTGAAAAGAAAAAGTGAAACGGTAACGGCTGAAAGGTTTACATCTAGAACAAGAATGATAAACCAGACTATCAGACCCTGAAGCGTCAGCATGGGCGACAGGCCTAAAATTGAGCCGAAAGCAAAACCGCCCGCGACCTGAGCGGGAGTCTGTCCCTCGCGCATAATTTTAATAAAATTAGCAATGAATTTGAGCCAGAACATAAGATAGATCCTTTAATATTATATTTATCATTTAAGGAACAAGATAATTTTTTAGAATATATCAATTAAGTTTACAAAGTAAATGCTAATAATAGCCATAAATGAATGTAATAATATTGCAATTGATTCTCTGAAAAACTAAATTTATTATTGTTATCAAATTAACAAAACTTCTACAAAACCCAAAGATTGCTTGAGTCTAAATACTCAATTCATAACTATCGAGGGAGATAAGATGGGAAGCAAAGGAAGGTCAAACTTAAAGAAAAAAGGCAAATCTCGAAATAAAACAGAAAATCTTCGCAAAAGAAGAGATATACTACTAAAGCAAGTTCTACGAGGAGATTCTGAAAAGCTATTTCAAAAAGTGGCACATATTCTCAATCAATATCCAAAAGCAAGAGATTCCGATATTGCTTTGATAATATATTTATTAAAGACATTCTATCCAACCTTCATTAATAATGAATTTTTATCTCTAAGCGATCTTTATAAACTACCGCATTTTTATGATATGCAGCGTGAACGCGCGCGCATACAAAATGAATATAAACTTTTCCAAGCGTCTCCCAAAGTTAGACTATATCGACGTAAACACCAGAAAGAAAAAGCAGAAGATTTTGCTGCTAAAACGCTTGACTATAAACCTTTATTTATATTTGCAGATGAAAGCGGAAAAAACGAAAAATATTTAGTTATTGGTAGTATATGGTTGTATTCAAGCGCGGATTATCATGGTGCAGTAGAGATTCTAAACAAACAAAAACAAGATGTTATTGAATTTCATTTTACGAAAATTAAAAATAATTTAAGAGCACAACAAGCAGCTTCTTTTTTTGAGGCATTTTTCAACAATAATTTGTTTTCATCTTTCAAAGCACTAGTTCTTAAAAATTCTGATTTTAATGTTAATCAACAATTAGCAGCTGTATATAATGGACTTGCTGAATTATTAATAGAAGGGACAGATAGTGAACTTAAATCATTTAAAATATCTCCACCGGTAGAATTACATGTTACCAAAGACGCTGATATCCATACGGATGTTTTACAATTGCCTCCGATGAATAGACGAATTGTTGAGGCACTGAATATTGAATTCCAGGATAAGTCTATAATACTCAACAAAAATAAAGTTAAGTGTGAAAAATCTGAAAAGAGTGAACTGATTCAGATAGCAGATATATTCACCGGATCTATAAATCGATGGATAAATAGAGGATTAAAAGATATTGAAAAGGATCCAAAAGACTGGTTAGCTTTCAATGTTGGAAAAATACTTGGTTTGGAAATTGATAGTAACAATAAGGTGAATTCCACTAAGAATATGTGCAAAATAATTTATTTAGAATAAATCATTTTTGTAATTTACTACTAAGTGAATTAATTGGCACTATTTTTTTAAATAAGAATATGTATTCATGCTTAAATACATAAAAGCCACCAACAAGAGCGCGATATCTCCATAATCTTTCTTGGCCACGCTTTGCTTTTGTTTGTTTGAAGTTCTTTACGATTATTGATTTAAGAGAATAATTTCTATTCAAAACTTCTTGCATTGTATAGAAACCAAGAGGAATCCAGTTCCCATCACTATACTTATCGCCAATAACAACAGCCAAATATCTTCCCTGATCCAATATTTTTGAACAATTATCAACAACTTTACCAAAATCAGATAGAAAATCATTTATTGTTTTTGAATTTGAGAGATCAGAATCGTTATTGCTAAATTTTATTATATCCCAATAAGGTGGATGGAGGAGAACAAATTGGACAGATGATGTGCCATACTTTTTTATTTCTTGCGATAAGTTCAACTGTTTGCTATCGCCGACAATTACAGGGCATCGCATAGGAATTTCAGAATTTTCTTTATCTATTGCTTGTTGAGCTTTCCTAGCGATCGACGGTTGTAATTCAACGCCTATTCCATTTCTACCTAATTTTTTGCATTCGATTAACGTTGTACCGCTTCCAAGAAAGGCATCCAGGACCCAATCATTTTTTTTTGTATATCGACGAAGAAGTTGATTAGGTATTTGTGGTACAAAGTTACCCCAGTAACCAGCGGTGTGCGTCCCCGACCTGTCTCGTTTATCAATTTCCCAAAGGCTGTCTGTAACGATATCGTTGTATTCTTTCCAACGGTTAAGATTAATATCATTCAATTTACCAAGACGAATTTCATTAAGACTCTTTATGAGTCTTTTAATATAATACTTTGCCCTTTCAATAGAATGAGCTTCTTGTATTTGAGAGAACTCAGAAAGTAAGTATTCTTTATTAATTCGAAATGATTGACCATTGACAGGAAAATTACCTAAGCCATCTCTATCAGTGTGTGTTTTAACTACACGATAATATAACGAGTTAACACCTGTCCTAATTTTGTCAAGGTTACGAAGAGCTGAAAGTCTTTTCAGCTCTTCTGTATAAGAAGAGGATTTATGTTTCATCAGGTACTATTTTAATAATTATCTTTTTAAAAAGCTATTATATAGTAACTTTAATGTACAAATGAAGTCCATGAAAAGCCATGAGCATAGCGGATGAAAAGGAATAATTATGTTTAATAATTATTTGGACTTTGAAAAAGAAGTGTTTATCATAGAGCAATATTATTAATCAAAGCCGGGTGATAGAATGAACTCGCTAACAAATACTGTGCTGACAGAGCTTTATTCCAAAGCAAATTCCAAAAATGCCGAGGGAATGAAGCGGTACGGCATAACCAGCACAAAAAAGGTGCTCGGCGTGTCTGCAAAACCGCTGTTTGCTATGGCCAAGAGGCTTGGAAAGAACACGGATCTGGCCATTGAACTCTGGAAAACCGGCGTTTATGAAGCAAGAATATTAAGCACTCTTATTGCTGATCCGAACAAGATAAAAAAGAGCACAATGAACGCATGGATAAAAGATTTCGATAATTGGGCTGTTTGCGACTGCGCCTGTATGCATTGTTTCAGAGACACTCCGTATGCGCATGAACTTGCAGTCACATGGGTGAAGCGGAAGCAGGAATTTGTCCGCAGGGCCGGATTTTCGATGATCGCAACTCTCTGTGTGCACGATAAAAAAATGAACGATAAAGTATTTATAAAATATCTCCCGCTTGTTAAAAAATATGCAGCGGATGAACGCCAGTACGTTAAGAAAGCCGTCAACTGGGCACTCAGGCAGATAGGGAAAAGAAGTCTGTATTGCAATCCGTATGCCGTCAAAGCGGCTAAGGAAATAAAAAAAATGAACTCTCCGTCCGCCAAATGGATAGCATCGGATGCATTAAGAGAATTACAGAGTCCGGCAGTTAAAAAAAGATTAAAAACCTGGGCCAAGCGATCAAAGAAATAATCGTTTAAATAATCGACTGTTAATGCAAAGCTCTTTTCATATCCGCTGCCCATTTACCAATTTTTAATAAAGGTTCTTTTTGTGTTATTTTTTTAATTAATGCGCTTCCGATAATAATGCCGTCTGCATGTCTGGCAATATTACGGGCGTCAGCCGGAGTTTTAATTCCGAATCCTACCAGGACAGGATTTTTTACTGCATTCTTCTTGACCCGTTTAATATATGAACCGATATTGCCGATATTGGATTTTCCCGTAACTCCGGTTGTAGACACACAATAAATAAATCCGGACGCAGTTTTGTCTATTTCTCTGATTCTTTTTTCCGGTGTAGCCGGACTTACAAAAAGAATATCGGCGAGATTATATTTTCGGTTGAGAGAAAGAAAACGGGCGGATTCTTCGAGCGGAACCTCAGGAAGAATTATACCGTCAATCCCGGCTTTCTTTGCATCTGCAAAAAATTTATTTTCACCGTAATGCAAAATGGGATTTAAATAACCCATAAGGATCAATGGAATTTCGCAATGTTTTCGGATTTCTTTTACCTGGGCCAATACCAGTTTCAGGGTAATGCCGTTTTTTATGGCCTGCTGAGAACTTGTCTGTATCACAGGCCCGTCGGCAAGCGGATCGGAGAAGGGCATGCCGAGTTCAATAATATCTGCTCCTGACTCGGCAATACGCAGCGCCAGAGGCACGGTAGAGTTTTTTTTCGGATAGCCTGCAGTAATAAAAAGTGTGAGCGCCTTATTGTTTTTTTCTTTTAAAGAATGAAACAGCGGTGCAATTCTATTTCCTTTTAGCTGTTTTTTAATTTTCATTTAAAACTCCGGATTATATATTTTCAACGCAAAAATATTTTTACAATATTAGTTGAGTTCTCTCGCATATGTCATCATATCTTTATCTCCTCTGCCGGAGAGGTTGACGACGATGACATCTTTTTTTGTTGTAGAAGGCATAAGTTTTTCCAGGTATGCAATTGCATGCGCCGATTCCAAAGCCGGTATGATGCCTTCCAGGCGGGTAAATAGACCGGCTGCTCTCAAGGCCTGATTATCTGTAATTGAAACGTATTTTACCCTGCCGGAATCTTTCAGGGCGCTGTGCTCAGGACCGACACCCGGATAATCGAGTCCCGCCGAAATTGAATGTGCAAGATCTACCTGTCCATTTTTATCCTGAAGCAGGTAGCTGAAGGATCCATGCAGAACACCTGGTGTTCCGCGTGAAAGAGTGGCCGCATGTTTTTGTGTATTCAGGCCGCAGCCGGCGGCTTCCACGCCGATCATTTGAACGTTTTTGCCAAGGAAAGGATAAAACATGCCTATTGCATTGCTGCCGCCGCCGACGCATGCAACCAGTATTGACGGAAGTTTGTCTTCAGCCGAAAGGATTTGTTTAAAAGTTTCTTCGCCTATGATACATTGAAAATTACGGACCATCATCGGGTAAGGGTGAGGGCCGACCACAGAACCGATGATATAAAATGTATTATCGACATTTGTCACCCAGTCGCGGATGGCTTCGCTGGTGGCATCTTTCAGAGTCCGGCTTCCGGTGGTTACCGGGACGACATTTGCACCGAGCATTTTCATCCTGTGGACATTTAATTCCTGGCGGTGAATATCCTCTTCACCCATATAAACTACACATTGTAATCCTATCTTTGCTGCTACTGTTGCAGTAGCAACCCCATGCTGTCCCGCTCCTGTTTCGGCTATAATACGTTTTTTACCGGAGCGTTTTGCGAGAAGAATTTGCCCGACCGTGTTATTAATTTTATGGGCCCCGGTATGACACAGATCTTCGCGTTTCATATAAATTTTTCCGCGCCCGTAATGATCTGTCAGCCTGTCGCTGAAGGTTAAAGGTGTCGGCCTTCCGGCGTATGATTTTAGCATTGATGTGAATTCTTTTTTAAATGCTTTATCCTTCACTGCATCGCGGTATAATTCATCAAGCTCAAATAGAGCCTGCATCAATGTTTCAGGCACGTATCTGCCGCCGTATTTTCCGAAGAATCCATTTATATCCGGATAACTGTATTTTTGTAATTGGGATTGCCTTAATTTCACGGTTTAATCTCCTAAAGTTGCTTATTACAGGGATCGTATTATTTTAAAAACATGTTCAAGTTTATTTTTATCTTTTTTTCCTGGAGCCGATTCAACGCCGCTGTTCAAATCCACCGCGTACGGCTGAACCTTTTTTATTGCTTCAGCAATATTCTCAGGCGTCAGTCCGCCCGCGAGTATAATTTTGCCGAAAGATTTTGCTTTAACGGCAATATCCCAGTCGAATGTCCTGCCCGTGCCGCCCATAGTGCCTTCGACATATGTATCCAGCAAATATGCCGGTACCCTGTAATTTAGAAGGACCTGCAGGTCGAAGCCGTTATTAACGCGGAACGACTTGTAAGCCGGAACGGAAAGATCGGCACAAAAATCGGGTACCTCGCTTCCATGCAGCTGCAGGCAGCGTATGCCGGTTATTTTTATCAAATCTGATATTTCCTCATTGGATACATCGGCAACAACGCCTACAGGCGTAATAAACGGCGGCAGTAATTTTATTATTTTTTGCGCATCATATGGATTGATATATCTCGGACTTTTCTTCACAAAAATAAAACCCAGGGCGTCAGCACCGAGTTCTGCCGCCATGAGCGCATCGTCATTGTTTGTTATACCGCATATTTTTATTTTCATATCAGTTTCCTTGCACTGAACCAAGCAGAATTTTTAATGCTTTTCCGGGTGATTCCGCACGCATAAAACTCTCTCCTATGAGAAAAGAGAAAATTCCCTGCTTCATTAATTCTTTAATATCTGAACTGTTCGAGATGCCGCTTTCGCTGACAATAAGAATATCTTTTGGTATTAAAGACGAAAGGCGGATTGATGTTTTTATATCTACTGTAAAGTCCGAAAGATTACGGTTATTTATACCGATTATCCTGACTTGGCTAAAATCAAGTTTTTCCAATTCTTTTTCGTTATGAACTTCTACAAGGCAATCGAGTCCGATTTCAGCTGCTTCGTCGTGAAAATCGTGAAGCTGATTTGGTTCCAATGCAGCGGCGATAAGCAAAACGGCATCAGCACCGTACGCCTTAGCTTCGGTCAGCTGATATGGATCAATTATAAAATCCTTTCGCAAGATCGGGATATTTATTTTTGGACGGACATCGGATATATATTTTATGTCACCCAGAAAATGTTTTTTTTCAGTCAATATGGAGATCGCCCCGGCACCGTTTTCTGCATAACCGGCTGCGATAGACCGGTGATCGAAATCTTTTCTGATTATACCTTTTGACGGTGAGGCTTTTTTTATCTCAGCGATTATTCCAGGATTCTTTTGTGATAATGATTCTGCCAAAGACAGATTGCTTTGATAATAACAAGGCATGTCCTTCAGCCTACTAAGAGAGTGGATTCTTTTTAGCTCGGCAATATCCTGACGTGTACTGAGGATTATTTCATTTAGTATACTCATTGTTTATTCGAATATTCTATAAGTTTTTTTAGTTTCTCGTAAGCTTTTCCTGAATCGATGGATTCTACAGCTTTTTGTTTGCCTTCAACGAAATTTTTTGCTTTTCCGCCCAGATATATTCCGAGCGCAGCATTTACCACAACAACATCGCGTGCAGGTCCCGGTTTGCCTTTAAGTAATTCCAGCGAAATATTTGCATTTTGATCCTTATCTCCTCCGCGGAGATTCTCGAGTGTGCATTCTGCAAAACCGAAATCCTCCGGACGCAGGCGGTATTCTTTAAGCGATCTATTTCCGTCTACTTCATGCACGACGGTACCGCTTGAAAGTGTGACTTCATCCAGACCGTCATCGCTGTGAACGACACAAGCTTTTTCTGCACCCAGTTTCTGCAAAGCTCCGGCCAGAAGGGGGGCAACACGCGGTTGGTAAACACCTATCAGCTGGCGTTTTACTCCGGCCGGATTTGTCAGCGGGCCTATCATATTGAAAAAACTGCGAACACCCAATTCGGTCCGCGGTTTTGCTGCGTGCTTCATTGCAGGATGAAACAGAGGTGCGAACATAAATCCGATACCGACACGGTTAATACACTCTGTAACGGCTGCAGGAGAGCACTGAACGTTAACACCCAGAGAAGCAAGAACATCCGCGCTTCCGCTTTGACTTGATACGGACCGGTTGCCGTGTTTTGCTACTGTAACTCCTGCTCCCGCAGCAACGAGAGAAGCCATAGTTGAAATATTGAATGTGCCCAGGCCGTCACCGCCTGTGCCGCACATATCGATTGCGTTATGATCTTCAATCGACAACCTGATGCCATTCTGCTGCATGGTGCGTGCAAAACCGACAAGTTCATCGGATGTTTCACCTTTTGCGCGGAGGGCTATCATAAATCCGGCAATTTGTGAATCTGTGCATTGCCCGCTCATAATCCTGCCGAGTGCGGCAGAAGCTTCATCTATCGTGAGATTTTCTCCCGACAGGCATTTTTCAATGTAATTTTTCATTTTATATTATAAACCTCCAGCCAGTTATGAAGAATTTGTTGTCCATCCGGTGTGAGAATGGATTCAGGATGAAATTGAATTCCCTCGATGGGATATTCCCTGTGAGTTATTCCCATGATTATCCCGTCGTTTGTGCGGGACGATATTTTTAATTCTTCCGGAAAATCTTCCGGCGATATTACAAGCGAATGATAACGCCCTGCCGTGAACGGACTTTTTATCGAGCGCAAAATAGTCTCGCCGGAATGCATGACATCCGACGTTCTTCCGTGCATTATTTCCGGTGCATAAACAATTTTTGCGCCGAATGCATAACCGATTGATTGATGTCCCAGGCAGACACCAAGAACCGGAATTGCGGCACCGAGTCTCTTTACTACATCGACCGTAATGCCGGCATCTTCAGGCCGGCCCGGCCCGGGTGAAAGAATAATTCCGCCGGGCTTGAGTGCAGATATTTCTTCGACAGACATATCATGATTTCTTATGACGCGAATATCTGGATATATTTTTCCGATCATTTGCACAAGGTTGTAAGTAAATGAATCGTAGTTGTCTATAAACAAAATCATTTTTGTTCTCCCGTGAATTCGTTTCCGTTGTGAATCTTCATTAATCCGTTCGATGCAGAATCCAGTGCATCAATAAGCGCCTGGGCTTTGTTAACAGTCTCTTTATATTCAAGTTCCGGAACCGAATCTGCCACAATTCCCGCACCGGCCTGAATCGTCAACAGACCGTTTGCCGCTATGATTGTGCGGATAGCAATGCATGTATCCAGCGTGCCGTTGAAACCCAGATATCCGACGGCTCCGGCATAAATTCCGCGCCGGACCGGTTCAAGTTCATGTATGATTTCCATTGCACGGACTTTAGGTGCGCCGGAAACTGTTCCAGCCGGAAAGCAGGCTTTCAATGCATCAAGGCTGCTCGAATTCGGCTTCAGTTTGCCCTGTACTTCGGAGACAAGATGCATTACATGCGAAAATCTCTTGAGGCGTTTGTACACAGAGACTTCTACACTGCCGAACTCGCTCACGCGCCCAATATCGTTTCGTCCTAAATCAACAAGCATTACATGCTCTGCGAGTTCCTTTCTATCTGAAAGTAATTCTTCGCCCAATCGTGTATCGCTCTCCTGTGATTTTCCTCTTTTGCGTGTGCCCGCTATAGGCATAACCGATGCGATGTTATTTTGTACTCGCACAAGCACCTCAGGAGAAGAACCTATTAGTTTTACGGATTTAAAGTCGAGATAAAAAAGATAAGGAGAAGGATTGATTATACGCAGCGCACGATATACAGGAAAAGGATCGCCTGAAAAAGGCAGCTGGATGCGGCGCGAAAGAACTACCTG
>JAFGLB010000161.1 GCA_016928255.1 Bacteroidota bacterium | reverse complement strand
GTCTCCTGCGCCAATTCTTTTCCGCGTACCAGCGCTTTTTCGTTTACGGGAATTAAATTCTGTCTGTGTGCCGGAAGGACGCTTCTGAGTACTTCAACCACATGCTCCGGCTGCACAATACTGCGTTTATCTAGAAACGCACCGAGCATTACCATGTTCGCGACCTGTTTGCTCGATAATTTTTGTGCTTCTTCTATTGCATTGATTCCGATAATTTCTATGTCTGTTCTCGCAGGCGGTTTAATAACACTGGATTTTTCATAGACCAGCAGTCCGCCGGGTTTCACCGCAGATTCAAATTTTTCAACGGAAGGCTGGTTCAGTAAAATTGCTGTATCATACTTTGAGATTATCGGAGAGCTGATGCGCGAATTTGATACAATAACTATACAATTGGCCGTGCCGCCGCGCATTTCGGGTCCGTACGACGGCATCCAGCTTACTTCCTTGCCTTCCTTCATTGCAGCGTAGGCAATAATTTGTCCCATAGAAAGAACACCCTGGCCGCCGAATCCGGCAATTATGATTTCATGCGCACTCTTCATTATTTACTCCTGAATTTTTCTGCAAATAAAAACAGTAAATCCGATCCGTACATTATTTCGGCACTTTAATATCGCCAAGCGGATAGAACGGCAGCATATTCTTTTCGAGCCATTCATTAGCTTCCACCGGCGTCAATTTCCAGTTCGACGGACAGCTCGACACTACTTCAATAAAACATGTACCCTTTTTCAATTTCTGGTATTTAAAAGAAGCTTCTATTGATTTCTTTAATTTGCGTACTGCTGCAGTTGTATAAACAGCCTGCCGCGTTACATAATATGCGCCCGGAAGCTGTGCGATCAATTCGGTAATCTTTATTGGATTGCCCATAGCTGATACTTCACGCCCGAATGGTGTTGTCGTCGTTTTCATTCCAAGCAGTGAGGTCGGCGCCATCTGCCCGCCTGTCATTCCATATATACCGTTATTGATAAAAACAATAAGAATATTCTCTCCCCGGTTTATCGTATGAATCGTTTCACCTGTACCGATTGCAGCAAGGTCTCCGTCTCCCTGGTATGTGAAAACAAATTTTTCAGGCAGTACGCGCTTAATGCCCGTTGCTACGGCGGTCGCACGCCCGTGCGCGGCTTCCTGCATATCAATATTCATATAGTCGTATGCAAAGACCGAACATCCTACCGGTGCTACGCCTACCGTTTCTTCCTGTATTTTCAATTCATCCACCACTTCCATCAATACCTTATGTACTACACCATGCCCGCAGCCCGGACAATAATGCATCGGGGTGTCTGTAAGTGTGGGAGGCTTTTTGTAAACAAGCATCATTCCATCGATGTTTTCTGCAGGTTCCATATTTATTCCTTTTAAATCGGTATAGATAATCCTTTTTCAGCAACAGATTCAACCTTTGCCAGTACTTCCTCCGGTGACGGGATCATCCCGCCCATCCGGCCGTAGAATTCGACCGGTCTCCTGCCGTTTACCGCCAGCCGGACATCCTCTACCATCTGCCCGGCATTCATTTCAACTGTGATGAAGCTTTTCGCGCTTTCAGTCAATTTTACAACTGCATCTGTCGGGAAGGGATAGAGAGTAATCGGGCGCAGGAGTCCTACCTTCAATTCTTTCTGGCGCGCAAGATCAACAGTCTTCTCGCATATACGCGATGTGAGTCCGAATGCAACCAGCACAATTTCTGCATCTTCAGTGCGGATCTCTTCCCAGCGTACTTCTTTTCCCATTTCTTTGTATTTCGACTGCAATACCTGATTAAGCTTTTCCATCCGTTCGGGCTGAATGAAAAGCGAAGTGATTATATTTCTCTCACGAGTTTGCGGTTTGCCTGTAGTTGCCCATGGTGTTTGTGTCTTAGGTAAAGATCCTGCCGGCGGAAGATTAACTTTCTCCATCATCTGGCCGAGCGCACCGTCGGCAAGTATGAGAGCAGGATTCCTGTACTTTTCGCTTAACCGGAATCCGTCAAATACCAAATCGACCATCTCCTGCACCGATGCAGGAGCAAGAACAATTAAGTGATAATCGCCATGCCCTCCGCCCTTTACCGCCTGGAAATAATCGCCCTGCGAAGGCTGGATTGTTCCGAGTCCCGGCCCGCCGCGCTGGACATTTACGACCAAAGCCGGCAGCTGTGCTGAAGTCATATACGAAAGACATTCCTGCATTAAACTTATTCCCGGCCCGGAAGAGGATATCATAACACGTGCGCCTGCACCCGAAGCTCCATACACCATATTGATCGCTGCAAGCTCGCTTTCCGCCTGAAGAATAACAACGTCCGGATGCTTCGGTACCTGGGCTGTAAGGTATTCCAGTACTTCGGACTGAGGCGTAATCGGATACCCAAAGTATGCCTTCATTCCCGCCCTGAAAGCCGCTTCTGCAAGAGCTTCATTGCCTTTCATTAATCGGGTTTCAGTATTTTCTTTTTTATTTTCCATAACCATTCACATTCTCTGAATGAATAATTCTTTCCGTTTTAATGGTGCTTTACAGTTTTTCTATTTCTTGGCCGGCTCTGGCTGTTTGGCATCCGGACGAGCCTGCCTGTATACAGTTATGACAGCGTCCGGGCAGACTATCGCACAATTTAAACAACCGGTGCATGTATCGTTCTTCAACTGAACATAACGATAACTTTTAATATTAAGATTGGAAGATAATTCCAAGCATTTTTGAGGACAAGCTGCTATGCAAAGCTCACATGCCTTGCAAATGTCCTTTGCTACAATAATCGTTCCTCGAATCATTTTTACACTTTCATAAATTGCAGTTTTGGATTTGAGAATTTTGCCGTTTCAATAACGGCGTTTCCTATCTTTCAAGTATTATGCCATATTAATAATTTACAACATAAAGACTTAATAGCAAGATTTCAGCAGTCAAAAAATATGACTTGGCATTTTTAGGAACAGATTTATTCGTATTTCCCGAAAGCAATAAGAGAAAAGGCTCGAAAATTTAGCATATATTTTTTAATACCATTACAAGTGTAAATCCGTTATTTATCCGAACAACCGGAACAAACGGCAGGCTGCCGCTTGACAATATTAGGAAAATAGACTAAAGTATCTGCCGAATAATACCACAATTATTATAGTCGGAGAATGACATGCAAAACTTCGATCTGACACTGAAAAACTTGAATGATCTATTTCCTGATACTTTTAACGAAGAGCAGAAAGCAAAAGCGAAAACTGTTTTTCTGAAAGAATTGGCGCTCTCCTGCCATAAATTCTACGGCGGAAAAATGGTTACAATGCCCAAAGCAGGAATTTACGGATTCAACTGGTTTAACGTCTGGTATACTCCCGGTGTTTCAAAAATCTCTACAACAATACGCGATAACAACGATGCTTCATTTGAGCTCAGCAACCGCGGAAACTTAGTCGCCGTTGTCTCCGATTCAACACGCGTTCTCGGCGACGGCGACTGCACTCCCCCCGGCGGCTTGGGTGTAATGGAAGGCAAGGCGTTCCTCATGAAATACCTGGGCGGTGTGGACGGTGTTGCTCTCTGTGTAAACTCGAAAAATTCCAAGGGAGAACACGATCCTGAAAAAATTATAGATTTCGTAAAAATGCTCGAACCCAGCTTCGGCGCCGTGAACCTTGAGGATATCTCACAGCCAAACTGCTACAAAGTTCTTGATACTCTTCGCGAGGAATGCGATATACCGGTCTGGCATGACGATGCCCAGGGAACCGGAAGTGTTACGCTCGCCGGATTGATTAATGCCCTGCGCGTTGCAGGTAAAGAGCTGAAAGACATAAAGATAGTTTTTTTCGGCGCGGGTGCATCTAATACTACGATTGCAAGGTTGATACTCAAGAGCGGAGCCGATCCTGCCAGAGTTGTTATGTTCGACACCAAAGGATCTTTGAATAAAACCCGGAAAGACATCGAAGCAGACAAAGCATTTTACCGCAAGTGGGAAATATGCCAGGCAACAAATCCTTCAAATATCAACGATATCGAAACCGCATTGACAGGAGCTGATGTATTAATTGCATTAAGCAAACCCGGCCCCGATGTTATAAAAAAATCGTGGATACAAATGATGGCAAAAAAATCCATAATTTTTGCCTGTGCAAATCCGGTACCGGAAATTTATCCTTACGCTGCGAAGGAAGCCGGTGCATATATTGTCGCTACCGGCCGAGGTGATTTCCCGAACCAGGTAAACAATTCAATGGGTTTCCCCGGCATTCTTAAGGGTGCCTTGATGGTACGTGCCCGGAAGATTACGGATGAAATGGCAATTACGGCCGCTTATTCAATGGCGGACTTTGCGGTAAAAAAGGGACTCAATCCCAACTACATCATGCCGACGATGGACGAGACAGAAGTTTTCGCGCAAGAAGCAGCCGATGTAGCTTCACAGGCAGTTAAACAGGGTGTTGCACGAATTCAAATAAGTCATCAGCAAGTATACGATACTACTCTGCGCGACATAAAAGAAGCGCGTGATATTTTGAATTTGTTGATGAAAGAAAATTTTGTTAAAAAACCGGACATGTCGCTGATTGAATCTGCGGTAAAAAAAGCAGTCGATTCTGTGAAATAGCATACCCTGTAAATTTTGTAAGATACCTTTTGTAACCTTCGCAAGGTCTCCCTGCTAAGCTAAGCTACCTTGCGAAGGCAGCTATTTCACACCGTACGGGAAAAAACCTGTTTTTCTTTCGGCATCCCCGGCAGGTATTTATCAAAGCACATCGCAATATTTCGGAGAACGAAGCGCCCTGCCTGTGTAATAAGAATTCGTCCGTTATCAAACGTTATCAAATTTAACTGCAGGAATTCTTTGAGTTTTTCTAGAGAATCCAAGAAATACTCGTCAAATACTATTCCGAACTTCTTCTCAACTTCCCGCTTATCCAGTTCCAAATCGCACATTAACCGCATTATCACATACTTACGTATTTCATCATCACGCGACATTTTATAACCAAGGATAGTGGAAAAGCCGCCTTTGCTTATTTTATCACAATATTCAGAAAGATCTTTTGCATTTTGCGCGTAGACTCTGCCAAAATGAGAGATTGCAGACACGCCGAAACCGTACAAATCAGTTCCTGCTTTTATCGAATATCCCTGAAAATTGCGCTGGAGCCGCTTATTCTTCTGTTCCAGAGCCAGCTCATCGTTTGGTTTGGCAAAGTGATCCATGCCGATATATACGTAACCTGCATTCGTCAACGAATTAACAGCAAGCTGTAAAAGCCGCAATTTATCATCGGCTGCAGGCAATTGATCCTGGTGCAGAATTTTTTGATGAGCTTTTATCCAGGGGACATAAGCAAAATTAAAAACAGCAATACGTTCCGGTGAAAGCTCGATTACTTTTTCCAGAGTTGCCTTAAACGACTCTATTGTCTGCAGGGGCAGGCCGTATATTAAATCGATGTTAATGCTTTTAATCCCAAGTTCGCGCAGCTGTTTAACAACCCGGCGGGTCAGCAATTCCGGCTGTACGCGGTTTACCGCGGCCTGAACATTATTATCAAAATCCTGGACGCCAATACTGAACCTGTTCGCACCGCCGTCAATAAAAGCTTTCAAATGATCAATTGATAATCCGCGGGGATCAATTTCAACGCTGATCTCAGCGTCAGGACCGAATGCAAACTTTTTCTTGATGAGGTCTGAAAGATCGGCAATTTCTTCAGGTTTAAGATATGACGGCGTTCCACCTCCCCAGGCAAGCTGAACAACTTTTCTTCCTTTTGAAATGAAGGATGAAACATGGTCAATCTCTTTTTTTAAATAATCCAAATATTCAGATATCTTTTTTCGATTATTCGTAATTATTGAATTACACGCGCAGAAATAACACAACGTATCGCAGAATGGTATGTGCAGATACAACGAGATCGGATTTTTATTATCAAAATTATTTGCTTTAATATCATCTTCAAACTGCTCTACTGTATAATTTGAAGAAAATATCGGCGCTGTTGGATAACTTGTATAACGCGGACCCGGACGATCAAATTTTACAAGAATCTCAAACAGCTGATCGTCAATCATCGACATACAAAATCCGCCAATTCTATTGATAATTGTATCAGGCGTGAACAGGTTTTTTGGTTTTATGCCCCTTGCGGATACAGCTTGTACAAAGTTCAGCTGTCGGGTGTTTTCTAAGGTGCGCTATTGAAATTTTTTTTCCGCATTCCATACATATACCGTATTGGCCTCTGACACAGTCTTTAAGAGCCTCCTCAAGCTGTTTTCCTTCCGTTCCTGCCTTGAGCATACAATCGCACATCGCGGAGGGATCCGATCTGCAGGGCTGAACTGGCTGGTTACAATACGGACAAATAAGATCTTTTCCGTCTTTCAGTGACCGCACTAAAGAGGATTTAGACATCTTATCCAAATTCCTGCTTAATGCTTTCACTAAAATCTTTTTTTTCATCTCATTCCCTGCATAGCTTGTTATTCCGCTCCCTTATCCTGTTAACAAAATGAAATAGCATTCGGTTCCTAAACAAGAAGCTTGTAACGGTTAAGTGCCTTCATATAGTTTGCCCGCTCATAAGCAGATGGGTCGGTGATAGATTTATGACTCAGGCTCCCTTTCATCTGTTCGATAGATTCGTATTCATGCTCCTGCATCCATAATTCAAGACCCTGCAAAACCTTTTCGATATGTCCCGGTCCATGCATCAGCAATGCCGAACACATCATCACTATATCTGCACCCGACATTGTTAACTTCAGTATATCTTCCACCGTATGGATCCCGGTGGTAGCAGCAAGACTTGCTTTAATTTTTCCAAATAAAATCCCTATCCAGCGTATTATTAGGCGATTTTCATAAGAATTACTCAGTTCGATACCGGGCTTTACATCCAGCTCATCCAGATCAATATCCGGTTGATAAAATCGGTTAAAGAGAACAAGTCCGTCTGCGCCTTCATTCACAAGACGCTGTGCTACATTCGGGATAGAACTAAAGAATGTGTTTAATTTTACAGAAATAGGAATCTTAACTGCACTGCGCACTTCCTTCAGCACTTCCAAATATCGATTTTCAACCTCCGTACCGGTAGTTCTTACGTCGGTGGGTACATAATAGATATTCAATTCCAGAGCAGATGCTCCTGCTTCCTCCATCTTTTTTGCATAACTAATCCACCCGCCTGGAGTAACACCGTTCATACTGGTAATCACCGGAATTTCCAATTCGTTTGCAGCTTTAGCAACTAGTTCTAAATATTCCTCTGGCGCATAATAATAATCATTGATATTTGGAAAATAGGAAAGCGCCTCGGCAAAACTTTCCGTTCCGTATGACTTGTAATGGTCCATCGATTCGATTTCGTGGGTAATCTGCTCTTCAAAAAGCGAATGCATCACAATAGCCGATGCGCCTTTATCTTCGAGCTGATGCATTGAATCCATAGAACGCGATAACGGGCTCGCTGATACGACAATGGGATTCCTTAGTTTTAGTCCAAGATAAGTCGTCGATAGATCCATGATTTCTTCTCCTGTTAATGTTAGGAATACATCTCATTGACTATAATAAACCATAAAATTCAAATGCCGTCCCGGAAATCACGGGACGGCATCTTTCTTAATTATGCAATACTGCCGGCGCCGCTGTTATCAGTTCGAAACAGCTTTTTGTGCGTCACTGCCTTCCTGGGCAAACTGACTGTATAATGCCCAGCGCACTCTGACATCTTCTTCAGCCAGCTTTAACAATTCTTTCGCGCGTTCCGGATTGGTCTTATTCAGAGAATTAAACCGGGTCTCCATAGAAGTGAAGTCGCTAAGCGCTCCTTTCGGCGGTTTTGAATCGAGCTTGAACGGATTCTTTCCTTCTTTTATCAACTCCGGATTATACCGGAAGAGCGGGAAATATCCGGTCTCAACGGCCATTTTCTGGTTCATCATACCGCGTGCCATGTCAATTCCATGTGCAATGCAGTGCGAATATGCTATAATGATCGACGGTCCGTCGTACGCTTCCGCTTCAATAAAGGCGCGTACCGTCTGGGCATCGTTGGCTCCCATCGCTACCCTGGCCACATATACATTGTTATACGTCATCGCCAGAAGAGACAGATCCTTTTTAGCTGTCGGTTTTCCGGCAGCGGCAAATTTAGCCACCGCAGCACGGTTTGTCGACTTCGACATCTGGCCGCCGGTATTCGAATAGACTTCCGTATCCAGCACGAGAACATTTACATTTTTTCCTGATGCTAGAACATGATCCAATCCGCCGTATCCGATGTCATATGCCCATCCGTCGCCGCCCATAATCCATACACTGCGTTTTACCAAATTATCTGCAATACTCAAAAGCCTTTTCGCTTCAGGTTTATTGATGCCTGCAAGTTTCTGTTTTAAGGCCTTTACACGTTCGCGCTGTTCATAAATTCCAGCCTCGTCTTTTTGAACCGCCTGGATGATAGCATTTGCCAGGTCTGAACCTATGTCGGCCGAAAGCTGTGTCAAATACTCTTTCGCCATCTCATTAAGCTTATCCACCGTCAGGCGCATACCTAATCCGAATTCAGCATTATCTTCAAACAGCGAGTTCGACCATGCCGGGCCGCGTTCATCACTGTTTTTTGTCCATGGTGTTGTTGGCAGATTACCTCCGAAAATCGATGTGCAGCCGGTGGCGTTTGCAACGAGCATCCTATCGCCGAACAGCTGACTGGCAAGCTTGATATACGGGGTTTCACCGCAGCCCGAGCATGCACCGCTGAATTCAAACAACGGCAGAAGGAACTGCGATCCTTTTACTGAATCCACTTTTACGTTCTTCCTGTCTACCTCCGGCAGGGATAGGAAAAATTCGAAATTCGCTTTTTCCTGTTCGCGTATAGGCGGCTGAGGCTTCATATTTATCGCCTTCACGTTCGGATCATTCTTGCTCTTCGCCGGGCATACTTCAACGCACAGCGTGCATCCTGTGCAGTCTTCCGGCGCCACCTGTATGGTGTACTTCATGCCTTTATATTCCGGACCTTTATAGTCCGTCGATTTAAAGGATGCGGGAGCCGACGCAAGTTTTGCAGGATCGTATACTTTTGTACGTATCGCTGCGTGCGGACATACCATTGCACACTTGTTGCACTGGATGCATATGTCGGTTTCCCATACTGGAATTTCAAGCGCTATATTTCGCTTCTCCCACTGCGCTGTACCTGTGGGGAAAGTTCCGTCTATCGGCATTGCAGAAACGGGAAGCTGCTCGCCTTTTCCTGCGATAATCATGCCTGTAACTTTCTTGACAAAATCAGGCGCTTTATCTGAAACTGCCGGCGGCATTTCAACCTTACTGGTTACACTTGATGGAACCTTTACTTCGTGCAAATTCGCCAGTGTCTGGTCAACTGCCTCAAAGTTCTTCTGGACAACTGCTTCGCCCTTCCTGCCGTATGTCTTTTGAATCGATTTTTTTATAGCTTTTATCGCTTCATCTTTCGGCAGAACACCGGAGATTGCAAAGAAACAGGTCTGCATAATTGTATTCACACGGCTTCCCATCCCCGTCTTCTTCGCAACTTCATAAGCATCAATAACATAGAATTTCATTTTCTTTTCAATCAACTGCTTCTGAATCTGCCGCGGCAGGCGGTCCCATACTTCATCTTTTCCGTAAATGCTGTTTAACAGGAATGTACTTCCGGGAACCGCAGACTGCAGAACATCTAATTTCTCGAGGAAGAACCACTGATGGCAGGCAATAAAGCTTGCATGGTCGATAAGATATATGGAACGGATCGGACGCGGCCCGAAACGCAGGTGCGAAATTGTTGTTGAACCGGATTTCTTTGAGTCGTATACAAAATATCCCTGCGCGTAATTATCGGTGTCTTCACCGATAATTTTAATTGAGTTTTTATTGGCACCGACTGTACCGTCTGCACCCAGTCCGAAGAAGACTGCTCGAACCACATCATCACGTTCAACGCTGAAATTCGGATCGTATTCAAGGCTTGTTCCAGATACATCATCGTTAATTCCAACCGTGAAATGATTCTTCGGCTGCGATTTTTTCATTTCATCGAACACTGACTTCACCATTGCAGGAGTAAATTCTTTTGAGGACAACCCGTACCGGCCGCCGATTATCGCGGGCATCGATTTAAACGGCGATTTTCCCGCAGCTGCCGTTTCATTTAAAGCCGTTACAATATCAAGATACATCGGTTCGCCAATCGCTCCCGATTCTTTTGTGCGATCGAGCACCGCGATGCTTTTTACAGAAGCCGGAAGCGCTTTTATAAAATGCTCCACTGAGAACGGGCGGTACAATCTTACTTTTAACAGACCAACTTTTTCTCCCTTTTCATTAAGATATTCGACTGTCTCGTGTGCCGTCTCGGCACCGGAACCCATTATCACTATTACCCGTTCAGCATCCTTCGGGCCGACATAATCAAAAAGCCTGTACTCGCGCCCGACAACCTGTTTGAATTTATCCATAACCTTCTGCACAATTCCGGGAACGGCATCGTAGTACTTATTTGCGGCTTCACGCGCCTGGAAGAAAACATCAGGATTCTGTGCAGTACCGCGAAGCACGGGTTTTTCCGGCGTCAATGCACGCTCACGAATCCTTAAAACTAACTCATCGTCGATCATTGCTTTCATTTCGGCATCGCTGATTTGCTCAATTTTCATAATTTCATGCGATGTCCTGAAACCGTCAAAAAAATGAATAAACGGCACACGTGATTCGAACGTTGACGCGTATGCAATAAGCGCCAGATCCATAGTCTCCTGCACCGAATTGGCCGCAAGCATCGCCCAGCCGGTCGATCGAGTCGCCATAACATCACTGTGATCTCCAAAAATAGACAAAGCATGCGTTGCTACCGTTCGAGCCGCAATATGGAATACCGTCGGAGTAAGTTCGCCGGCAATTTTAAACATATTGGGTATCATAAGAAGCAATCCCTGGGAAGCTGTAAATGTGCAGGAAAGGGCGCCTGCCTGTAATGCACCATGCACTGCTCCTGAAGCACCGCCTTCACTTTGCATCTCCACAACCTGAGGTACAGTGCCCCATATGTTTTTACGGCCCTGGGCCGACCATTCATCCGCCCATTCACCCATATTTGACGAAGGAGTTATGGGGTAAATTGCAATCACTTCATTGAGTTTATGGCCGACATACGCAGCCGCTTCGTTGCCGTCTATAGTGACTTTAACTTTTCCATTCTTTGTGTTTGACATTGTGTTTTCTCTTCTTTTCGTTAATAGAATTTGAGATTATCGGAATTTGACTTTATAATAGGCAAGAATTATTCCGTGTTCCAGAGTCAATATTTCTTACAATTTCGCAAAAAATGATGAAAAATACAAAAGCATTTCGCAGTTTTGCGAGAAAAACTACATAATTTATTCTTTTTAGTAGGAAATTTATTATGCAGAATCTAAGGCGGAACCCAAAAAAAATGGCGGATGAACAAGCAAGGTAAGAAGGAGGTGACCGCTTGTCGCTGAAAAATCCAGCATCCGCCATATCAACCATTATGAATCAATTTTACCGCTATCTAAATTGACGTTATTTCGATGGAAAAAGTTGCATTCGTTTACACTTTTTTTTTCTATTGCTTTGCCGATTATTTATCTGATTCAATTACTTTTTTTCAATCGGACAAAAAATTGCAACTTAATGGGAATATTATTACACTTCTTCCAAGTATTGTTCAATTTTGATATATTTTCTGAACTATTCATTTGCGCAAATAATGAAAACTTTAAAATCAGTATTCCTTCAATTTGAAGAAATAATCGAAATCCGGCTTTTATCTATTCCACCGCCATTTGCAGCAAAAAAAACGCCTGGATAACTCCCTGGCAAATCAATAACTACCGGCTATATTATAGATCAGATCTGTTTTAATTTATAACTTAAAAATTTTCAGGTATCAATATGATCAATCATCATTCAGAAAAAAATTACCACAAGATATTGGAAGGCATTCACATAAAAACACTCGTGCTGGGCAAATCTACACTTATGTCCAAATTCAGACTGTCAAAAAATGCAGTTATTCCTCAGCACAGCCATCCATATGAACAGACAGGCTATTTGATTTCCGGCAATATTATTCTTCATATAGAAGACAAAAAATTCGAAATGAAAGAAGGAGACAGCTGGTGTATTCACTATGACTGTCCCCATATGGCAGAAGTTATCGATGATTCTATGATACTGGAAATATTCTCGCCGCCGCGCGATGATTATAAAAAATTTCTGGATAAAGACGCCATATTATGACGCAAAAAATGATATCGTTATAAATAGAATAAATATATATATTTCGGTGTCGGCTTTTTTGATCAACATTACAGGCCCGAAAATTTTCCGGCAATGTTAATAAGGGGACTGCTGTTATGATGCTGATTCCTTACAGATTAGAGACAACTTTTACCCGCGTTCCATACACTAATGCAGTATTGATAATTATCACATCGTTGATTTTTTTTCTGCCTTCACAAGTTATCTCTATCGACGACATTGAGTCTTTCGTTTTGCGTGATTGGGATCTGGCAGGATTGCTCGGATGCAATTTTTTACATGGAGATCTTTTTCATCTCCTGGGTAATATGCTTTTTCTCTGGGTATTCGGAAATGCAGTGTGCGCAGCTGTCGGGAACGGGGCATATATTTTCGTTTATCTCTTTCTTGGTATGTTCTCAGGTACAGTACATTTGATAGCAGATGGACATCCTGCTATCGGAGCGAGCGGCGCCATCAACGGTATTGTAGGTATGACTCTTGTATTATTTCCTCGGAATACGCTTCATAACTGGTACTGGATTTTTTATTGGGCGGGAACGTTCACGGTAAAAACCTATTGGATGATAATATTATGGTTCATTTTTGACATCATCGGCAGTATGGGTTCCCCGGATGGTATCGCGCACTGGATGCATATAGGCGGCCTTGCAGGCGGCATCATTCTTGCATTCGTTGCTCTGAAATTCAACCTTATAGAAACTTATCATCATACAATTCTGGACACATTTGCCGGAAGAAGCGAAGAAGAAGATCTTAAAAGGACATTGAGTTTGGAACAACAGGTAGGTTTTATTTCTGATCCAATGCCGGTTGAAGTTGAAGGAAGCGATATGCTGCCTCAAGGACAGATATATGCGCCGAGTTCTGTTGAAACACCGTCAGCTGCCCCTCTTCTTCAGGCTTCCATTCCTGCTCCTGCTCCTGTTCCACTTCCTGCTGTTCCCGATATACAATTAAAAAAATGCGTCGGCAGCGGGACATCTATCACTCTTTATATAGTCAATAAGGGAGCAGCTATGAATTCCATAGTGCTTCGCGCTCCTCAGGGAGTGACGGCTCAAATAAGTCCTTCCAAGGCGATCCGCGGCGGTGAGACAGGTTCTATACGATTCTCAACTGTCGATACTGTAATAGACAGCATTGAATTTATTATCGCCTACAAAAACTCGGGAGCCGAACAGCATAAAATGCGATTCAGATGCATCCCCACAGAGTCAAAACTTGAAATAGTCTCTTCAACTCAAAAACCATAAGATATTTTCTTCCTGTTGTCGTCTTTCGTAAGATAAGTTATTTCTCGGCATGTCTGGCTGTTCATTCATAGTGCAGCTATCCGACAGGGAAAATCTCTTTTCCCCTTCATAAGGGGAAAATACAAAAGGGGTTGGTGAAAAAAAATGACCTCTTAAAGCAACCCGCTGCTGTCCTTATATCCATTCACTCCGTATCGGAAAATAGTCAATTTAACCCATGTAACAGTTTAAAAATTGCTAAAAACAAGAATATTTCCCGGCACATTTATGGTAAATATTTTAGCAAATCTTGAAAGGATATCTGCGATGAAGTTATTAGCTGAGTTAGGAATTTTTTTAACTTTAATTCTCTTCTTAACCGGATGCCACACATTTGTTCTTATTGATGAAGAAGACTACGAAGATGAAGAAGAAGCATTTGTTGTGGAAGAAACTGTTGTCGAGCCGTCAATACCTGCGCGAATATTTTTTGAATTGATGCCTTTAATTTTCAGGGAAATAGTAATTGAAGCAAGTGGACACCATCACATGCCGCCGGTGATACATGGCCAAAATGGCTCGAACGGAACGCCGGACCGCACAGACAATCAGCGTTCAACACAAACAGGCAGAGGCTCGGAAAATACCGGGAATCAGACCGAAAATAAAAGCAGCAGCGGGCAAAGCACACGCGATTCAGGATCAAGACGGAGCGGAAAATAATATGAAAGGATGACTTTTATGAAAATGCTCATATCAGTCTGTTTCTTTCTCATAATCTCATTTTTGTTTACCGGATGTTATACTGTTTGTATAGTTATACCGCCTGATATTGATCAACCGCCAATTCATCCTATTGGACCAATAGTACCTATTGGACCTATAATAATAGTCCCACCAGATCCTCAGCCTGTAACCGACCCTCCTGTTGTGATAATCGTACAACCTCAACCTGCTGAGCCTGTCAGACAAGACCGCCGGGAAATCTGCGTAGGGCATGGACCTGCCGATCAAAAACCGGCGGCGCCGGCTGTTGGTCAGCGCGAATCACACAGCGGAAGAAATCCTATTGTTTCAAATCCTCCATCACAAACGTATTCTGAACAATCAGGGAGCAGGAATGACGAGAATACGTGTAGACCTGTAAGAGACTCAGGTGTAAAAAGAACTACACGCTGAGTATAAAAAACAGCAGTTTTAAATCATAAGCCGGGCTTTCGGCAAATAATACCGATGCGGTTTCGAAATTCCGAGTACTCGATATTGAATCCTGCCTGTCTGATTGTGGAGAGAATCGTGTCGGGATCCGGAAGAAAATCACTGCAGACAACTCCATTGATCGCGGAATGGATCAAATTAATCATATCCGCGCTTTTTGTATGTGCTATCACCAACGTCCCCCCCGGTTTAATAATCCTGAAAGCTTCTTTCAATGATGCTGCCGGATCTTCAAAATGCGGATAGACAGAAAACATAATTACACTGGAAAATGAATTATCCTGAAAAGGTAATAATTCGGCACTGCCGCAGACATAGTCTACGACATTATGAGAGTGTTTTTCTTTTGCACGCTTTAGCATCTCTTCTGCAATATCGAAAGCTACAACTTTGTAATTTTGTAAAAATGGAAAAAGTATTCCTGTTCCGCAGCCCACATCCAGAACTCGTTTTCCCAGATCAGGCGCAGTCGATGCTTTATCAATGATGAACCGGAGAAAGCGTTCTTCCTCCGGTGTCAGTGATTCGTCCCATTGGCCGGCGGCGCGGTTAAAAAAATCGGCTCGCGGATTTGCAGAAATTTTTTCAGCGTTCATATAATTTTACAGAAACAGTCCCGACAAATTATCGATTTCATACAGTTAATAATCAGAATGTTGAATGGATACCCGCAGTGACAGTTGTTCCCGGCATAGGGTATCCCAGCATTGTATAGTATGTCTCATCAAGCAAGTTATCAACACCGAGTGATATCGAGATATCTGAAGTAACACGTGCATTTACTTTAAAATTAGCAAGAGTATAATCAGGTAAAGGATCCTTGCTGTTGTTGCTTCCGTAAATATCCTTAATATGCTGAGCCGATATGCTGGCATTGAAAATATTGAATGCATACTGGACACTAAGATATAATTTATGCTGCGGAAAGGAGCATGTTTCATTTCCCGGATCTATATATGTATAATTACCCTGCATCTGCAGATTATCGACAGGCGGCAAATATGTTCCGGCAATTTCGATTCCCCGATGGATAAACGAACCGGAGTTGGATAATGTCATGTTCGGATACCTGCCGGATGCCAGTATCAGGTTACTGCCTTCAGCTTGAAACACTGTAAGTTCGGCGAAGAATCCTCTGCCTATTGTCTGCGTCAAACCGGTTTCATAGTTCCATAATCGTTCGGGTTTAAGCGACGGCGTCGGTGCGGGAAATAGGAACAATTCACGAATTGTCGGACTGCGGTATCCCTTTGAAGCAGAAGCACGGAGTGTTGTTACATCGCTTAGACGATAAGAAACACCCAACTGCGGTACAATTTCATTGCCGAAGAGTTCATGCTTGGTATAACGCATTCCGCCGTTGAGAACCAGACTGCTGAAAAAAGTATGCTGGACATTTGCATACAATGCGTATTCGTACGTTGAAGGCGCACCGTATTCTCTTGTCTTATTTTTGCCCTCGCCCCCGAATTCATTATAGTCCATGCCGACTGTTATTGCATTATTTTCTATTAAAGTCAGAGTCTGAAAAAGAGAAAAGACAGCGTTAAAATCATCAGAGATCCAGTCACTCCCGTCAAATACTTCATGATGGCCGAAGTTATAGATAAACCTTGCAGCGCCTTTTGATACGCCGAAATCATTATCGATCGATACTCCGGCATAACCGCGCTGAATATCTACATAGTTATCTTGTGTTTTCGGCGCGGTAATTGTACCCGGATCATATGTGGTAAAGTCTGTCAGGCTTCCATCGAGCGTTACAGAAATTTTTTCATTTATTTTCTTTAATGCCTTAAGATATCCGCTGTTTGCATCAAACTCCGACTGAGGGCGATGGCCGTCGGTATGCTCATGTGTAAAAGAGCCGAGTACATTCCAATTATCTGCCTGGTATCCCGTTTTTGCTCCCAAATGCTGCGAGTTATGCGATCCGTAAGAAAGCGTAACATCTCCGGATACTCCCGGTTTTTGGTTGGAATGTGTTATTACATTTACCACGCCTCCCATCGCATTTGACCCGTACAAAACCGATGCCGGCCCGCGAATAACCTCAATGCGCTCTGCATTTGCCGAAAGATAACTGTCTGCAAGCGGATGCCCGAACATACCCATATATTGCGGACGTCCATCTATCATCATAAGAACTTGTGTATTGGGATTACCGCCGACGCCGCGAATTGACATTTGCCCTGATGTGGATGTTGTTACGCCGAAGCCTAAAATCCCGCGCTGCTGTACAAATACACCCGGCACTTCCCGGCTTACGAGTGAAAATATCGATTTATCCGGATTAGCGACAAGTATTTCTTTCGGTACGATACTGATAGAAGGCGCAACAACGCTTCTGTTGGATTCCGTACGTGTCGCCGTTATGGTAACGGGATCAAAAAGATATACTTTCGAGGTATCCGGAGCAGTATTCTCACTTGCCGCAGTATTCATTGCAATAATGATAAGAATCAAAATAACCGTACTTCGCATAATGTCATTTCCTTTATTAATTGTCTTCACTGTAGATCGTGTTACATAATTTATAAATGTGTTACGATAATAGCAAGAAGTATTATGAAATATTAGATGCCTTTTTAATACCTCGTTTTTTATATTTTCAATCGTGCTTCCTGCGGCGGGTTACGGAAATCGAATGATTATGATGATGGGTATGCGGCGGCAGTGCGGTAGTCAGTGTCAATTTGCCGTGTTTAACTCCTTTATAACTCAAAATTTTTTCCGCAATATTTTTCAGAATCTTCGCGTTTCCTTTAAGCAGGACAACTTCCAGGCAATTGTCGTGGTCAACATGTACGTGAGAAGTCGATATTATATTCTGAAAGTATTCATGCTGTATATTTGAAAGAGACTTCTCAAGTTCTCGTTTATGGTGGTCATAAATAAAAACTAAGGCCCCGAAAACATAGCCTTTTCCTGTCTCAATGCTCTCTTCTACAAGTTTACTCCGTACAATATCCCGAACAGCTTCAGAGCGATTTGTATAACCTTTCCTGGCTATAAGATGATCAAACTGATGAAGTAGATCATCCTCCATTGAAATACCAAACCTTGTAAGTTTATTCATTTTGACCTCGATTTACCAATAATATAAAATTTAGCACACTTTTTAACAAAGAACAATCGGACCGGATGTCCCCATTATTTATGATACAAATATTTTATAATACCTGAAGGGATAGACGAGTATTGATAAAAAGCCTGCTGAAGACAGTCATAGCAAATTTTGCGGCGGATTTGCTACACTAATTTATCCGAAAGCATTACAGCTTCAACCAAAGATACACTTTCAGCAACAGCTTTTTCCGTGTTTTTAGACAATTTTTCACTGAATTCAAACTGCGAGGCCGGAATTCCAACGATATATGTTTTCTGCGGTGTTCGCTGGTAAAGTTTACAGCTTAATTGCAGAAGTGATTTCGGAGAGATGAAATGGGCACGCGGCTGGCTTTCTTCGATCCCTGGTTCGATTAATCTGATTTCCGGATGTATTATATCAACATCTGCGTCTATAAAAAAAACAATGTCGCATTCCGATATCTGCTCCGCAAGTTCAGGTACCAGCTGATGAACGAGAACACATTCAATTTCAGAAAAACGCTTTGAGACAAGTTCGGCCGCGCGAATTCCTGCTGCATCATCGCCGCGCAGTGTGTTGCCATAGCCGATAACCAGGACTTTACTCATCGGCGGATTTCATCTATTATCTCGCCTGCCGCATTTAATAATTCAACATGCAACGGCATTTGTCCAAGCGCATGTGTCGAGCATGAAAGACACGGATCGTAACACCGAATGCCTGCTTCAACCCTGTTCAATATGCCTTCCGTGATTTTCCCTTTTTTTCCGTCAATAAAACGTGCGGCTATCTGCTGTACAGTCCGGTTCATCGCCAGATTATTCTGTGCGGTTGCTATAAGTAAATCCGCGTTCTGTATCACGCCGTCTTTATTAACGTTATAGCGGTGAAAAAGCACTCCACGCGGTGCTTCCGTGCATCCAACACCTTCAAGCCGGTTAATTGAAGCCTGTGATCGTATATTTTCTCCGAGAATTGCAGGATCATTCAGAAGCATCTCTATCTTTTCCACCGCAAAGAGCATCTCTATACAGCGTGCGTAATGGTAATAGAAAGAGTTATTGACCACATTTAATTTGCCGCTGAGTTTCTTAAAAATCTTTCGTTCGGCTTCGGCAAGCGGAGTTTCGATATAATCGCAGATATTTACGCGTGCGAGCGGGCCTACGCGGTACATTCCTTCCGGATAATCAAGCGGTTTATAATAGGGGAATTTCAGGTACGACCATGGCTCGACGGCCTCGCCGAAAAACTCAAAATATTTTTTCGGATCAACAGCTTCTGCAATTGTATTATCATTTCCGTCTTTGATGCGCAGGTAACCGTCGTAGTATTCCAATCCGCCGTCTTCAGATACCAGTCCCACAAGCAGAGAACGGAAATTGCCGAATTCCGGAATTTCTTTAGCAAACTTTTTATGTATCTTTTTCACCGCGTCCAGTGCGAGTTTGACTGTCTCTTTTGCTTCCGGAATCCAATTAAGCATCTGATCCTTTTTTGCCGGATCCAGCGCTTCGCGTACGCCTCCCGGAACAGTCCATGGAGTATGAATCCTGCGGCCGCCGAGAATCTCAATAATTTCCTGTCCGAATTTACGCAGACGGATGCCGCGTCTGGCAAACTCTTTATCCGCCGCAACCAAACCGAAAATATTCCGAGTTGCCGGATTAGAATCAAAACCCAGTAAAAAATCCGGGGATGAAAGATGGAAAAAACTGAGTGCATGGGACTGCAGCCACTGCGCCAGTGTCAGCAATCGGCGGAGTTTCTCTGCCGTTTCAGGAATTTCTACCGCAAGAATATCATCGCCGGCTTTTGCAGATGTGACAAGATGGCTTGCCGGGCAAATACCGCAGATACGTGATGTAATTCCGGGCATTTCCCACAAAAGCCGCCCTTCAGTGAATTTCTCAAAGCCTCGGAATTCGTTTACATGAAACCGTGCATCCGCAACATCGTTGTTCTCATCCAATTGTATAGTAATTTTTGCGTGGCCCTCTATACGGGTCACAGGCGATATTGTAATTAATTTAGACATAATGTTATTATTTCTTTCAATTTAAATTTCATGCTTTTATATGTGCGAATATGCATGAATGAATAATTACTGCCCTATTATCCATACCTGAGATAGACCGGCGGCAGGACAGGAATTCTTCCTTCCAATAATTCCGTTACTGCAAACCAGATCTGATCGGCCGTAGGCGGACACCCATGCAGCCATACGTCTACCTTAATAATTTCATGCAGCGGTTTTGCGATTTTTAGAAGCTGTGCAATATTTATATATTCATCCGGGATCCTCGGATTTTTATCTGCAAGCTCTATATACGCACGCTTCTGGATATCTTCCACTTTAAACGGATTGCGCATTGCTGTTACGTTTCCTGTTGTCGCACAATCGCCGAATGCTACGACTAAACGCGAATTCTTGCGGATGATATGCGCCAATTCCTCGTTTTCGTTGTTTGTAATTGCGCCTTCTACTAAAGCGACGTCGACGTTTTCCGGAAACTCTTTTATATCGGCAATAGGAGAATAAACAAGCTCTATTTTATCTGCTAACTCGATAAGTCTTTCATCCAGATCCAGGAAAGACATATGACAGCCCGAACATCCTCCCAGCCATGCTGTTGCAATTCTTGGTTTCATTTTTTTTAATTGTTCTCTTTTGTTTTTTCTTTTTTATTTCTATTCGTCTTCTTCGGCCACCCGGACCCATTCATGCTTTTTGCGGGCGTTTACGATAAATTTAATAAACCCGCGTTCTTTCTCCATTTCGCCGATTGTTGCGCCTTTTTCAAATAATGCACCGGTCGGGCAGACATTAACACATTTTCCGCAGGATGTGCAGCTAGGCGAAGTACCCCAGGGCTGGTTAAGATCGGCTATAATCTCGCAATCGATGCCGCGGCCTGCAATATCCCATACATGCGCTGCTTCTACTTCGTGGCAGACCCTAACGCATCGTGTGCATAAAACACAGCGATTCCTGTCCATAACAAAATCTTTATGTGTTGCGTCAAGGCTCTTTTTGGGAAAGAGATAAGGAAAGCGAACGTGATCAAGTCCTACTTCATAGGCCAGATCCTGTAATTCGCAATGGCCGTTCATAACGCAAACAGCGCATTGGTGATTGCCTTCCGACGCCAGCAATTCAACAATCATTTTTCGATATCTCTTCAATTTGTCAGTATCCGTTTTAACAACCATTCCTTCGGTCGGTTTTGTTGTGCATGCCGGAAGAAGCTTCGGTGTTCCTTCTATTTCCACAAGACACAGACGGCATGCTCCCAGAGTAGACAGGCCTTCGAGATAGCATAGCGTGGGTATAGGAATATTGTTATCACGCGCTACTTGAAGAATCGTATCGCCTTCTTTTGCGCTGTATTGTTCCCCGTTAATTGTAAATGTGATAACCGACATAGTCTAAACCTCCTTTGCTGCAATTACGGATGATTCTTGCTGTGACTGTTTCCCATCCTGTTTTTTCAATTTTGCCCGGTATTCTTCTTCAAAGAACCGGATTGTGGAGAGCACACCATTTGGAGCCGATTGGCCGAGACCGCAAAGACTTGTTTCTTTTACCATTACACAAAGTTCTTTCAACAACTCAAAATCGCTCTCCGATGCTTCGCCTTTTATGATCTTATCAAGCATTATATGTATGTGCTTTGTCCCTACCCGGCATGGGACGCATTTGCCGCATGATTCATCCATGCAGAACTCTGAAAAGAATTTCGCTACTTCCACCATATTAGATGTATTATCTATCACTATCATTCCGCCGCTGCCCATCATTGCACCGACGGTCTGCAGTGATTCATAATCAACCGGAATATCTAAATGTTCCGTAGGTATGCATCCGCCTGAAGGGCCTCCGGCCTGCGCCGCTTTAAACTGCGTTCCTTCCGGTGTTCCGCCGCCAATATCGAAAACAATTTTTCGCAGGGGAATACCCATAGGCACTTCTATAAGACCGGGGCGTTTTACATTACCGGCTATTGCAAATACTTTTGTACCAGGACTTTTCTGTGTCCCTATCGAAGCGAACCATGCGCTTCCGTCTCTGATAATCGGCGCAACGTTTGCATACGTTTCCACATTATTGATGACAGTAGGTTTGTCCCATAATCCCTTTTCAGACGGATAAGGCGGGCGCACCTTAGGCCGTCCGCGCCGTCCCATCACTGAACGAAGCAATGCAGTTTCTTCACCGCAGACAAATGCTCCCGCACCGATTCGAATATCGATGCGGAAATTAAACTGCGATTCCAAAATTCTGTTTCCAAGCAAGCCCAGCCTCTCGGCTTGTTTGATCGCGGTTCTCAGCCGGTCAATTGCCAGCGGGTACTCGGCGCGCACATAAATATATCCCTGATTCGCACCGACAGCATACGCGGCAATCGCCATGCCTTCCAGCACGCGGTGCGGATCTCCTTCCAATACACTGCGATCCATAAAAGCACCGGGATCTCCTTCGTCGGCATTACACACAACATATTTCTGTTCGGAAACACCCTTGCGTACAATATCCCATTTCAATCCTGTCGGATAGCCGGCACCGCCGCGCCCGCGCAATCCGGCTTTACGAATCTCACCGATTACTTCTTCGGGCACCATTTCTGTGAGTGCTTTTGCGAGTGCTTCATAACCGTCTGCAGCTATGTACTCTTCTATGCTTTCGGCATTAATTTTCCCCATGTTTTCGAGTACGATCTTTTTTTGCGTAGCAAAGAACGGGTCGTTCAGATCAAGTTCATTCTCTTTTAATTTCTTGCCCTGCCCGACATGTTCTTCAATTATCCTGCGTGCAATACCGGCATCTACATGCTGATAGAGCGTCATATCCGGATATACTATTACAAGCGGGCCTTCACCGCAAAGGCCCAGACAGCCGGTACCGATTATCTCGCATTTTTTGGACAACTCTAGTTCGGCAACTGTTTTTTTCAATTCGATTTTTACCGCATCGCACCCGCTTGAAACACAGCCGGCAGATGAACAATAAAGTATCCGGTATTTAAATTCCGCCTGCCTCGCCAGTTCTTTTTCCGCCAATTCACGAAGATCTTCTACAGTCATACTGCTTCCTCCTTAATAGCTTCCTGCCACTGTTTAACACGTTTGACAGCCTCATCGGTTGTCAGCTTTCCGGCAACTGAATCGTCAAGTACTGCAACAGGAGCAAGACCGCATGAACCTACACATCGTGCCGAAATAAGAGATACTTTTCCGTCTTGTGTTGTCTCGCCGAATTTACATCTGCATTGATGCTCGACAGCTTTCTGTATCTCGTTTGCGCCTTTTACGTAACAAGCCGTGCCCGTGCAGAGAACAAAAGTGTGTTCGCCTTTCGGTTTGAGGCGAAAAAAATGATAAAAAGTAGCGACACCGTATACACGGCTTAAAGGAAGCTTAAGCGCGTTAGCTATATAAATCATCATGTCATTTTCAAGAAATCCGAAAATTCCCTGTGCCGCATGCAGAATCTCGATCAACGCATCGCCGTTGGCATGATGTTTTGTGATTGCCCGGTCGAGCAGCTTGAACCGGTTATCGCCGCTTGGATGATTTTTAGGTTCTGTTTTTACCATAGTAATTTTTTTAGGTCCATTATTCGTTAATAATCTATAATTCCGTCAATTTGACTTATTCCCGTTCACCTGTTCTTTCAGCCAGGTGCACCATTCAGCAATCCCTTCTTTTGTTGCGCATGATGTGCCAAAAATTTTTAAAGAAGGATTTATCCGCAGAGCATTGCTTTTTAATTCTTCAAGGCTGCAGTTAACATATGGAATAAGATCTGTTTTATTTATTATAAGGGCTGACGCATTGCGGAACATTGCCGGATATTTCAGCGGCTTATCATCGCCTTCTGTCGTACTGGCTACGACTATTTTGATATTCTCGCCTAAATCATAATTCGCCGGACATACCAGATTGCCCACATTCTCTATTACCAGCAAATTTATTCCTTTGAGATCAACATTAGCCAGTGCATTCTGTATCAGGTTTGCATCCAGATGGCATCCGCCGTTTGTAATGATTTGTACAACCGAAACACCCAGCTTTTCCACTCTCCGGGCATCCAGATCGGTCTGAACATCGCCTTCTATTACAGTTATTCGAAGACTGTCTTTCAGATTTTCAATCGTTCGTTCAAGAATACTTGTCTT
>JAFGLB010000160.1 GCA_016928255.1 Bacteroidota bacterium | reverse complement strand
TGCGAAAGCTTGCTTTTGCTGTTAAAAGCAGTAGAAACCTGATCCGCCATATATATCCTTTTCTCGGAGTCCTTATAAATCAGGATTAAACCACAAATTCCGTTTCTTGAAATTCCGATTCATAAATATCATTCGGACTTTTACTGCTGTTCATTCTCTTATCATTACCGCCATGATAAATAATCTTTTCCTCGTTTTCTGCAATATATCTGACAATTAGTACACTGCTTGCTACGGTAAAGACAGCTCCGGTAATCCACCAAAACAATTTCATCTGAGACACTCTGTATAATTATTATACGGCCGTTTTAAGAGTTATTCTCAAGGAGCGTGCCAATTTTGATATAATAAACATATTAAATTTCGTGATATTTTAATAACCCGTTTTTTACAGAATACTCAATTTTCTGTTTTTAGGAAACTAAATTGATTTAATTTCCCATTATTTAGAAGATTAAACAATGCCAAATCCAGTAGTTTTCATGCAGAAATTGTCGGAAATTCTTTCTAATTGCGGTTCAATCCGTAATTATCTGAAGCTCTTCTATCTTTCGATAAAGTGAGGAGAGGCTTATCCCAAGGACTTTAGCCGCAACTTCTTTATTTTGACCGTATTTTGCCAGAGTCTGCTGAATAAACTGCCGCTCATAATTTCTGACTGCATCTTTTAAAGACCCGTATCCGGAGGATAAGCCGGAAAAGTCTTCTGAGGGCCTTAAATATTCTGGCAGGTGATCGATTTTTATAAAATCCTCGTCGCAGAAGATGACAGCTCTTTCGATAATGTTTTCAAGTTCCCGTACTTCGCCTTTCCACTGATACTGCAGCAAAGCACGCATTGCTTCGTTGGCAAAGCCCTGAATCGGTTTGCTCATTTGTTTCTTATACGTTTCGAGAAAATGCTGTGCAAGGGCTGGAATATCATCCGGCCTTTCTTTGAGCGACGGCAGGTCGATTTCGACCACATTCAGACGGTAGTATAAATCATCCCGAAACTTGCCTTCCTCCACTTCTTTGCGCAAATCTCTGTTTGTTGCCGCAATAATCCTTACATCTATTTTTATCGGATCTGTCATACCGACAGGTGTTATTTCCCTCTGTTCCAGGGCGCGCAGAAGTTTCACCTGAAGCTGGAGCGGTATCTCGCTGACTTCATCGAGAAACACTGTCCCGCCGTCGGCAACTTTCAGCAATCCTTCTTTGTCTACAGTAGCACCGGTAAACGATCCTCTCTTATGTCCGAATAATTCGCTTTCAAATAATGTATCCACTATTGCACCGCAGTTAATCGGAACAAAGCGTTTTTCACGCCGCGGGCTGTTATAGTGGATAGCACGTGCAACGAGTTCTTTTCCCGTGCCGCTTTTTCCGGTAATCAGCACAGTGCCTTCGCTGGAAGCAACCCGTTTAATGACCTCAAATACTTTTTTCATCGGCATACTCTGGCCGATAATATTTTCGAAATTATACTTTCGCTGGAGTTCCCTGCGCAGCAGCGAGTTTTCGATTACAAGGGCATGGTAATCGCACAGTTTTTTTACTCTATATAAGAGATCGTCGAAGTTCACGGGTTTTAAAATATAATCCGCGGCACCTTCGCGCAGAGCTTCCACTGCAGTCTCAACGGAGCCGAAAGCAGTAATAATAACTACAAGGGTCTTCGGAGTCCTCTGGCGAATCTGCCTTAGCAGTTCTACTCCTTTCATCTCAGGCATTTCGATATCTGTAATAATGATGTCGAACATGCTTGATTCGTGTTTTGCTAGGGCATCCTTGCCGTTGCCGGCCTCCTCCACATCGTAACCTTCTTTTTTTAAGATGAAGGAAAGCGACTCACGGATTATTTGTTCGTCATCAACGACTAAAATACGATGCGTCATTTATACACCTTTTAATGGAAAAGATATTATGAAAGTGCTGCCCTGCTCCGGGACACTTTCGACAAAAATATCACCGCCGAAACTTTTAACAATACCGTAACTGACCCACAATCCGAGTCCTGCTCCCTGGCCCGTAGCCTTTGTTGTATAAAATGGCTCAAATATTTTCTCCAATGATGAAGATTCGATTCCTTTTCCCGTATCTTTTATAACAATTTCTATCTTTTGTTCATGTTTCCGGCTATGCACCGTGATAATTCCATTACGCCCGTCAAAAGAATCTACTGCATTCATCAGAATGTTGATAAAAACCTGAACAATCTGATCAGGCACAACTGCAATATCCGGAAGCTGTTCATCGAGTTCAAGTGTGAATGCAATATCTTTTACTTTTTTCCCGTACTGGACGATATTCAATGCTTCCTTAATAATACGATTGAGGTTTGTCGGTTTTACCTCATGTGTCGACGGACGTGAAAAATCCACAAGTTCGCGGATAATCCGCGTAATACGATTAACCTGACTGTTAATAAGATCCAATTTTTCTTTGGCAAATTCATCTGTGCTGGTTCGCTGGATGACCTGAACAAGAGACGAAATGGCTGTTAAAGGATTTCCGACCTCGTGTGCAATGCCTGCTGCCAGCGTCCCTATGCTTTCCATCCGCTGTGATCTGACAAGCTGTTGTTCCAAAATGATTTGTTCCGTTATATCCCTGTGCGCTCCCAGATAACCTGCAATAATTCCATGCGTATCTATTATAGGTGAAATTACCAGCTCGGTAAAGAAAGGTTCTCCATCCTTTCTCAGGTTTTCGACTCTTCCAACCCATACTTTTCCCGATATGATTTGGGTCCATACTTCATACCAGAATTCCTTGCTATGTTTTCCGCTGGAAAGAATTTTCGGATTTTTTCCGATCAACTCCTCACTGGAATAGCCGCTTACTTTTTCAAATGCCGGATTCACATAAATCATTTTTCCTCCGGCATCCGTTATCTGAATCGGATTGATCGTGTTATGAATTACGTTGGAAAAGCGAAGCAGGTCGAGCTCTTTCCTTTTTTCTTCAGTTATATCACGCAGGAAAAGAATCCAGTATTTTTCCCTTCCCAGTCTTAATAAGCGCACCAAACCGGTTACATCGATAACTGCTCCATCGCGTTTATAAAATTTTGTTTCAAGGCTCATCTGATCGGAAAAGGGAAGCGCTTTCCTGAAAGCAGTCCTTTCATTTTCAGGAATTATATCGAAAATATACTTCGGACGGGAAGGCAGGGCAACAACTCCGAGCTCATCTACCGCTGTTTTATTGGCATCAAGAATTCTGTTTTCCCCATCCAGAATTAATACCATCTCGGGCAATAAATCGACGACGCGCCCATATTGCGAAAATAGGAACGACAGATCAGGCATATTTATACTATAAGGTACGTCAAGGTTTGGATATTGGCAAGACGCTTAAAAAGAGAAAAAAATATCGATGCATTTATCGAAGATATATTGTTATTTTTATAATTGCTCAATCTTCCTCAGCAATAATAGGGCTCACATTACAGCAGCTGTCTGTTAAAGCATCAATTTTTATTCCCCATATATCACGAAGAATTATTCTAAATGTATTTACGGAACTCATACCATTATAAAAATTACCCCTTGAATCCTCCGGCCAGTGTACGGCATTCAATATCCCAAACGATGAACGCAGCCGGAGATCCTTTCCGCCTTTTTCCAAATATCTCCGTCCGTGATCGGCTTGAAGAATTATTAATGTATTCTTCTTTTGCTCAGGAGACATGTAAGTAAATCCCTTGCTGAATAAATCGAGTATAATACTGTCAGTATAAGCTACGTGCGATAAGAATGAACTATCATCGGTAAGATTAAAATACTCCCCGTTCCATCGCGTGGATTCTTTTTCCAGAGGAAGATACGGTCCATGGGGCATAATTAAATGAGCATATACAAAAAAACGCTGGTCATTTTCCCGGCTTGATTTCATTAAATCAAGCAAGCTATTAACAACCTCCCAGTTATAAAAACCAAGCGATACAGCTTTGCGACGGCCGAATTCGGAAAGCAGTACATTCATAAAGCTGGAAGCGACGATTTCTCCCCGATGGATTTCAATTTCTCCCCGATCCGCATTGAATATCTTTTTGATATCAGAACCCATAAACGAATAATTAAAAATCTTGTATCCCTGGTTGCGGAAAAAGGCCATAACAGGTGACTGCCGTATTCTTTCTCCCAGTATTATCCAATGCGGGATTGTAAGTTCCTGCGGTCCTTTGACCGGCAGCATTGCACCATAGGATGTTGATCCTATGCTAAAAGGCGAATAATTAAAATTCGAAACGCAGGAATCATACACCGTAAATCCAAGCGATTCAAGTCCTTTTCTGAATACCGTATCTTTATATCCCCATACTTCATCCAATACCAGCGAACTGGGATATTCATCAAGAATAATCCAGAATATTTTATCGGGAATATTTGCCTGATCTGCTTTGACGTCGGATTGCTGAATATCGAAAAGGTCGGAAACATATTTATAGCTGGGTCCTCTCAGTGCCTCAATGAATGGAACAACGGAAAGAACAAAAGTGGTAAACAGAAGAATCCTGAAATTTTTTGTCTTTTGATTCATCGATACAAGAAAATACATCATACAAAGCAAGCATAGCGTCAACACCAAAATAAACATAGTATGCTGTGCGTCATAGAAATACCTGATTACCCATTGCTTTGCAAAACTTTCCCATGTAGCAAATATTGCGGAATACTCGAAGAAAATATATGTAACGCAAACAAGGAGTAAAGCCACCTTTGTCTCGTCTTCAAAAATTTTTAATTTTGAAAGAATTATGCCTGCCGGTATAATAAACACCAGGTATCCGGCGTACAAAAGCAATCCTTCCTGTATCTGCTCAATGGGCAGCGACATTATTATGCTTTTACGAAAACAAGAAAGGGCTATAATAATAAGGCTCGGCCACAGCCAGCGCAATACTTTTTTGATATTTTCCTTTATACTCATTTTGAGTTGAAAATCTTCTTAAAGAGAATCATACGGCCGGTTGCTCCGCCTTCCCGTTTGTTTTATAAATCAAAACAATCTGCAAATGTACTTAACACATCTTTGTATAATCATTTTGGAGAATCTTTCCGCCATATTTTTTTCCATATCCGGGAAATAAACAGGCGGACTTTTTGGAAATAAAAAAGCAGAAAACCAAACATTATCAATAAAAACTGAAAAATGAAACTCGTTGAACCCGGATCGGTGTACTGTGCCTTCATTTCATCCGATAAAAAAATCAATAACATCCACAAAGTAATAATGTATTTAAAATTCATGCTCGTTCCTCTGAAGGAATAATAAATTATGCTTATTGCATAGCGTGCATCTTATTCTATAAAAAAAATATACAGATATTCTATCTGTTTTCAAACTAACATATAATGACGGCACGACAACCGGGATTGGTACAATTAATAAATAGAAAAACACATATTTATGGAAATTCAGCAATTAATGACTTTTTCGGATTCACTATCGACTTTATCTTAAAAAAAATCCCGCTGCGTTTTTCAACACAGCAGGAAATAAGAATTATAAGTGAATAAAGTGTTTATGTAAAATGCTCGTTCCGGTATTTACAATTTAATTCCAATCATTTTACCGTCCGTAACGTGCTCCAATTCTTCCAAGTTATTCATTGAATCTTCAATGCTTTTCTGCATCTGTTCTATGTCCGGCAGTAATTCGTCCAATTCACGAAACATTTTTGCATCATCCAATATATTGCCTCGGAACATTTGAATGTGTGGTTTCGGAATTACAATGTTATCCGGCATAAACTGCTTTTCTTCATATTCAACCTTTAGTGTCATCTTCTCGTTTTTCCTGATTATCTCAAATTCCACCATATCGCCGTCGTCATATTTCCGCAGTTCCCTGCGGATTTTTTCTGCCGTATCTATGTTTCTTTTACCAGCTCTTATTATAACATCACCGGCTTTAAATCCGGCTTTCTCAGCTGCACTGTTCTCTTCGACTTCCTCTACAAGAACGCCTTCATTATTCGGTGTATTGAAATATCCGCCAAGCTGTTCGTTCAACGTTATCAGCCGAAGTCCGAGAACATTCCCGCTGATAAAAATCTTCACATCCGGTATTTGAGGCATTCTAAACATGCCGTGCCTGTGCTCTTTATTCCTGCCTACAACAAGCTGCAGTGTTTTCTTCTCGCTGCTGCGTAAAAGCACCAAGTTTACTTTGGTATTCGGCGGGGTTCGTCGCACAGCTCTGACCAAATCATCCGAATCAAATATCTTCTTCCCGTTGAATTCAATTATTACATCGCGTTCCTGAACACCTGCCAAATCTGCGGGACTTTCTTCAACAACCTCTTTGATATAAGCTCCTTCTTCCGAATCGAGTTTTTGTTTTCGGATGATTTTTTCATCAACATCCTGTATCATTACTCCAATCCAGCCGTATTGCTTTGCTTTCGTCTTTTTTTCCATACCGCTTCCGGACTTGCCGCCGGCACCCAGCATTATATTGTTCGTTAAAATAACTGCGAACGATATGCACCCCATGATAAATAGAAACCTTTTCATGATTGTACATCCTTTCTGACATAAATAAACAATGATTTAGTACTGCTGTTCTTATAGACGACATACAAAAGTAAATGTTCCGGTTTATTATATCCTTCTTCCCTGCAATACTTAATAAAGCGCACCCTTAACGAAGCATCCTAATGATTTTTTTTACTTGATTAATTGATATCAATACACTACAATCGGTAATCTGAAACCGGGAATTTTTAACCGAGGCGATATAACGACTGGAAAAAAATGATCAATCTTAAAAAATATAATCCGGATTATTATTACCCATTGTTCGTTTTACTAATATCCTTATTGGTTTTTTTGCCGAATCTGGATAGACACCATTTATGGCAGGACGAAGCCCAGACTGCGCTTATTTCAAGATCGGTACTTGCTAACGGTATTCCGCTTGGTCATGACGGTAAGAATTCCTTCTCCCAGGAATCAGGTGCTGAAATCGGCAAAGACGGTGTTTATAAATGGCACCCGTGGATCCCGTTTTACATACATGCAGGATTTTTCAAACTATTCGGCCAGACTGATTTTGCTGCCCGCCTTCCTGATGCTCTTTTCGGAATAGGCACTGTAATCCTATGCTTCTGGCTTATGCGCTCTACAGGAAAAGGGATGCGCGCATCTCTCCTCGCCGCAGGCATATTGATGCTTATGATTCCTTTTCTTCTGTTATCAAGGCAATGCCGCTATTATAGTATGGCTTCCTTTTTTTCGACCGGCTGTATCTGGGCATATTTATTATTTCTTCAATCAAAAAAGTATTCCAGGATATTACTCACTTCCTCAACGATTATTCTTTTCCATATTCAAATGATCTATGGCGCTATTTTTATTTCCGCAGCATTAGTCCATTTAACTTTCGCCAGGCGTGAACTCCTTAAACAAATGATAATTCCATTAACAATCGTCATGTGTTCTGTTATACCATGGATTTTCTATACTTCAGACATATCATATCAGGGACGATACGGTTATATTATATACAACCAGCAATTTTCCAAGGTTTTCTTTTTTGATTTTATCCGACAATTATTGCTATATGTCGTTCCGTTTTATCTTTTGATCTATATTTATATTGTGGGAGTGTGGCAAAGGAAGAATATTAAAAATATCTGGAGAGAATCAAAAATATTCACAGGATTTTATTTTTTATTCATATTTCTCGCGCTGGTCATGCTGGCTGTCACTGCACCAAATTCATTCTTCAGGTATCTCGTGATCATTTTACCGGTATGTGCGATACTGCTTGCAGAAATCGTTGAACTAGGATTTCTTTCTCATCCGATTCTGGGATATGCAGGCATCTTTATTGTTCTTTTATATCAGCCGCTGCCAAAATATTTTTACGAAATTACACATAACCTTAATGGTCCGATTGAAGGTATAGTAACGCACCTTCGGCAATATGCAGAACCTATGGACACAGTTGCCGTCTCATACGGAGATATGCCGATCAAATGGTATACCGGATTATATGTCATTGGAGCATTATCCGGTGAAAAATTAGAAAATACAATCAATGCCCGCTGGGTGATCGTAAGAAAGCATTATAACTGCGCGCAAAGTCTTATTGCAAAAAAGCACCTCGAATCGCAATTACAAAACGGGCAATATAGAAAAAATGTTGTTGAAACGCCCGATACTCCTTTTGAAAACAGGGAAGATCCGGCAAACCATCTTTACAAAAGCGCTGAAGAAGAGGATAATGTAGTTATCTATGAAAGGATAAAATAAAAGGGGTATCATGAAATTGCCCTTTCATTCGTTTGTTTTCCTTTCATAGATTTGTATCCAGAATATGCTTGCCGGCTTTTCTTTTATTTGCAGCGTATCCGTAATAAGCAGTGTATCATCGCAAAAATATTCAAATCGTGCAACGGGATCATAATACAGTTGTGTATAATCCGCAAACCATTTGTCCAATTCACTCTGTCCGCGGGATTTGTTAAAATAGTCCAAAACGGTATTTGTATAAACAAGCAGTCTGGGTGATGCTGTTTCGATTTGACTGATCATTTCCAGGCGGAACTGCTCGGCAAAAGGCTGTTCCTCAACAAGAGAAAAAGTATATATAAAAGATGTTACCGACCGGCGCTGGGAGTAGAAAAGGAATTGAGGCTCGTTGCCGATTATCGCCACCTTATCTTCCTCAGATGACTTCTCTTTAATAAGCTCCGCTATCCTTGAAGAATAATTGAACGGACAGGAACCGTATACTCTTCTTGTCACTTCTTCCGGCGTATACTGGTAAAGAATATCCCAATGCGCCGCAATAATGCTAAAAAAAGTGATTACGGCAATAAAATTAGGCGTAAATAAACGCAATAATAGGGATGAAGACTTGTAAAAAATCCTGTAAACCAGCCTGATCCCAATCCCGAACAGCAGGGCAGTAATCGGCAAAACCAGTACAAAATAATGCGGCCTGAAATAAAAACCCGCCGAGAGTGCGAGCATGCTGCCTGCCGCCAGTCCAAAAATATGCAGACTATGACGCTTATAATCCGGATGCAGGAATAAGGCCGCCAATCCAACTGCTGCCAGTATCCAAATAAGTGTTGTGTAACGCCATATCGGCAAAAATGAGGAGAAAAAATAATAAGTAATATCCTCGGCCGGAACGATTACACTGTATTCTTTAGCATATGCAAATGTCCATAAATAGAATTTTTGCAGCACTCCCACATTAAGAAGATAGACAAAGCATATGGTTAATGGAATCGCTGCTCCATATAGAAATGTCAATACAGGATTCCAAAAAGATTTTTCATTTATACGATTGGTTTTCCAGGAAGAAATAAGAACTATAACGAATCCCATAATACCGAAAAATGCGCCTTGCTGTTTTACAATAGCGGCACAGCTAAATAGAGCCGCGCTTGAAAAAATCAATGCCTTTCGATTTTCCGTTAATCCGTAGCGCAGCAGAATATGCGCACCAAGAATAAAAGGCAGGATAAAATGCTCCGCATTTGCCCAAAAACCCTGTACATGGTAACTCATACCGAGCAATGCAAAAGCTCCCGACGCGGCAGCTGCAGCCCAATCGTCAATAGCGGCTCGTACAAATATGAAAAGCAGAATGATCGATAATACATTTATACAAAGCAGACAAATATGTATGGCCGTGTGAGTTTCCCCAAATAACCACAGAATGTCAGCATAAATAAAATATATGCCGGGAAATTTCATATTATACGCTTCGCTGTAAGGCGGAGTTCCTTCAAGAATAAGCCGTCCCATATAAGCATATTCCCCCTCATCGCGCTCAAGAGGAACATCAAGTAAACGCACTCTGACAATCGTTGTAAAAATAACGACAAGGAGGAGTAAAAAAAGAGAAGGATGTAACTTTGGGATTTTAAAATTCATTGAGAATTCACCCGGCGTAGTTTTCCGGAAATCCAACTGAATTCAAATCTGCCGGAATATATTCATTCTGTACTGTTTCTTTGAGGAACAATTTCATTCAATTTTTATTAGATAGGAGTAATGTGACATTAAATCTCAACCGGTAATAAATGAATTAACGGTTTGAATAATAAAAAAATGCCGCGTTAAAGTAAATAAAAAACCCAATCATTTTTAAAATGATTGGGTTTATAGTAATTACAAACCTTATTCAGGCAGTTATCTTACTGGAAATCATCTCCCTGGAAGGTCAGAGTCAAATTGCCATTCTGATCCGTCACGCCGGTAACTGAGCATCCCGGAACTGAGAAGGATGTACCGACTATTGTGCAGGCATTACCGGCACCTGTTGCTGTGTAGCTGGCATTTGAATTCGACTGCAATCTTGACGGGATCAGGTATCCGTCATATGAGTTATTTCCGCCGCCCATTGAGGCTGTCCGGATTCTGTACTGATATGCATTTGCGGCAATATTATTAATATCATTAATAATAGCATCCTTGTTTGCCTGAATGCTGTTAGCGGTAAATAAACTCAATCCGACGGCGATCGCAATACCAACAATGATAACACCGAGGATGATAAGTAATAATTGCTGTTGTCCCATAATAAATCCTCCAATATTTTATTAAACTGAACTGTTAATTATTCAACTGTCAACGCATAACTATTCCCAAGTTCTGTACCAGAAATTTTTTACTATATCTAAAACATCACTCCTCCATTTCTATGTGAAAAGCTTCAACAATTACTTGAAGGAGCGGAATAAATTACCTCATGCGGTCAGGATTACATAGGAGGGAATTACCGAAATCCCTTTTTTTTCAAAAATTCCCGATTTTGATATCCTGTTTGCTTTCCAACCTCCTCCTTCGTATCTTGGACAAAGCAGTGATAAGAACGATGGAAAAATAGTACTTATGGTTACAAGAAAGAAAAAGCATATACTCATTATTGATGATGAACCTACCTGGTTAAAGATTAGTTCACACATTTTACGAGATTGCGGATATGACGTCTTTACCGCAGGCAGCGGGAGAGAGGCCATTAAAGCACTCAACAGATATAAACCCGATCTGATTCTCAGCGATGTACGGATGCCCGATATGAACGGATTCGACCTCGTGGATAACCTTAAACGTATACCAAAAGCATCTTCCACCCCGGTAATTTTTTTCTCGGCAATAGATGATTATGATGCACGTAAAGTAGCCCGGACTCTCGGAGCTGTTGACTATTTAGTAAAGCCTTTTAATAAAGACGATGTGAGTTCTGTTCTATCCAAACACTTACCAATTTAACAGGTCTTAATTGCAATAGTTAAATGGCGCGTTTCCAAAATCTTCGAAATTTCCGCTCTTCTCTCGGTCCCGTTGAACAAGCGCAAATCGTAGTGTCCACTGCTGTCATAGTGAGCCTGATTACTATTGTTGTAGTGCGAATGACAAGCGGCCAGACTGTCGGATGGCTTTTATTCGGGAACGTTTTGACAGTCGGAATATTTGGATTCATCATTGTTTTTTTCACGCTGAAGTACGGCCGGTTGCTTGAAGAACAAAAGCAGGAACTTCTTGCACTTAATACTTTTGCCGAATCTGTTAACCGGGCTATAGATGTCCAGTTTCTTCTTCAGAACGCGCTGTATGAAATGAAACGGCTTTTGAATGTCGAGTACGGTTGGATTTACAGAGTGGAAGGAGGTCTGCTTCTGCTGAAAGCAACCCGCGGTACCGAAGACTTGAAAACGACAATAATAGAAGCAGTTGATGATATACATCAGGATAAAATGTCGTGGATTAACGCTCCCCGCATTGTCAGGCGCTCAAAAAAAATCAAATCAATCACGGAAAATTCTGAATGGGAATACGGTACTGTCGGATCGTGGGCATCTGTACCAATCTTGATGAAGGACCAGTTATCGGGATTGATAGTTCTGGCCAGTAAGAATCCGGAAGCGTTTGCAAACAAGCAAATCGATTTTATTATGGCGTTTGCCAACCAAATCGGCGTTGCTATGGAAAACGCCACGCTTTTTGAAAGAGTGCGCAAGTCGGAAGAACGGTACATAGATCTGTTTGAGCATTCGCCTGATTTATCTCTTATCATAAATAGATCCGGCATTATAATAAACTGCAATCAGACTCTGGCAGCGCGGCTGGGATATAGTAAGAATGAAATTATAGGCCAGTCATTTTTAAAATTTTACCCGGACGATTATCATAATGAAGCACAACGCTTTATGCACGAGGTTTACGAGAGTAATCGTGAGATTAAAGATCTTGAAGAAAAAATGCTGACCCGGAAAGGAGATTTGATTGACGTAAGTGTAAATGCCTCCATAGTACGCGACGAAACCGGACAGCCGTTGATTCGCACTGTCGCCCGCGACATAACTGAAAAGAAAAATCTGGAAGCCAAAATTATACATGCGCAGCGTATCGACAGCATTGGAAATCTCGCAGGTGGAGTCGCGCACGATTTTAACAATATACTTACTTCAATCCTCGGCTCCACTTCTATTATGAAGCGGAAGATGAAACCGGACGAACAATGGTATAGATTTGCCGATATAATAGAGACTGCGGCCCGGAGGGGAGCTGCACTGACCAGGCAGTTACTTACATTTGCACGCAAGGGGCATGTTCAGTTCCGGCCAATTATCGTAAATGACGTAATAGAAGAGACTTTGCGCCTTTTTGAGCGCAGTATCGATAAGAAAATTACCATCGAAAAAAATCTGACCGGTGAAATATGCATAATCAACGGAGATGACGGCCAGGTTCAGCAGTCCATTCTCAATCTGCTTATCAATGCCCGCGACGCAATGCCGGACGGCGGCACAATAACTGTAAAAAGCAGAAAAAAACATCTGGAAGAGAATCTGGAAGACGCCGCAGATATTCAAAATGCCGATTACATTGCTATCACAATAAGCGATAACGGTATTGGAATGGAAAAAGAAATTCAGCAGCATATATTCGAACCTTTTTTCACTACTAAAGACCGTGGAAAAGGAACAGGACTCGGACTTTCTGTTGTGTACGGAGTTGTGAATTCACACAATGGATTTATTACCGTCCACAGTGAACCTATGTCTGGATCTCATTTCACCATGCATTTTCCGATTCTGCCTGCCTCAGAAAGCCTGAGAAAAAGCATCCGCCATTCAAAACTGGAACAGGGATCCGAAGAGGTTATTATTATCGACGATGAAAAAGATGTTGCCGATGTCATTAGCGGTATGCTCTTGAATCTGGGATATAAAACAACCATCGTTAACAGCGGGCAAAAAGCAATTGCCCTTTTCAAGAAGAAAAAGAAATTTGACATTGTTGTTCTTGATCTTAATATGCCGAAGATGAGCGGAAAGGAAACTTACGAGAAGCTGAAAAAAATTGATCCAAAAATACCTGTAATAATATCTACGGGCTACAGCGATCGTGATATGGACGTCACCAAGTGGAAATATCCGGTTAATGCCTTCCTCCAGAAACCTTATACAATGGAAGACCTTTCCAAAGCAATACGTTCGGCACTGGACGAAAAATAAAAATATTCGGTATCAGCAACTTAAAGTCCCTCCGTTTTACCCTGGATTGGAATTGTTTTTAACGTTAACTATATTGTCACCGATAAATAATTATAAACCAGGAATTATCGGTTGATAAATACCGGGCACCGGATATTCAATCAGAAATCAGAGTGCTTAACCTTGAATAACTAAATGACCCTTTCCGATAAAAAATCCGCAGTCGAAACCGTTTTTCTGAACTCATGGCATCCTTATCTCTGGTTTACAGTTGTTACTTTCCTTTTATATTTTCAAGTACTTACTTTCACAGAGTTTACTTATTATGACGATAATTTTCTAATAGTCGATAGCTTTTCTTACATTGATGAACTGACAGATGCCGGCCATGCTTTTCTTGAAGATGTCAGCCATCAGAGCCAGGGCGGCAATTTGTACCGCCCGATATTGACTCTCTCATTAATATTAAGTGCACAGATAAGCGGGACAGGACTCTTCGGCTACCATTTAATCGATATCATACTGCACATCGCGGGATGCTGTCTGCTTTTTAAGGTATTGCAGTTGTTCGGATTTAAACGATTGCGTTCCTTCTGTGCCGCAATAATATTTTGCGTGCATCCTGCAATCACTCAGTCAATTGCCTGGATTGCAGGAAGAAACGATTCACTTCTTGCCGTATTTATACTGCTGTGCATGATTACATTAATAAAGTATTTTTCAACGTGTTCGTTAAAATGGTATTTTCTGCATCTTATTTGTTTTTTGCTGGCTTTATTTACAAAGGAGACCAGTCTGGTTTTTCCAATAATATCCGTTCTCTATATTTATCTTTTTTACAAGGACAGGATTTTCTCAACCGAATCTTTACTTTTTTTTGCCGGATGGGTAATAGTACTGGTTAACTGGAATATACTGCGGTCGGCTGCGATGATAACGCCTATCGGCAATAAATTTCAGGCAGTCGCTTTGATCCTGTCAAATATGCCTATTGCGCTTTATTATCTTGGATTAGTATTTTGGCCTTTCAATGTGGCTTTCGCTCCTATCCCTGCCGATATTCCGATTAATGCCGGTATCGTTACTACTGCACTGCTTTTATTTTTGATTGTTCTGTCAAAACGAAGAGACTGGAATAAAATAATATTCGGCTGCATCTGGTTCATCGCGTTCCTGATACCTACATTTTATTATGATCAGAGATGCGGTACACCTCCTGAATTTTATGAGCACCGTATTTATATTCCTTTTATGGGCATATTGTTTGTTTTGCTTTCACTTTCATTTACATATTCAAAAAAAATTTTCAAAAAAACTATTCCATTCATTGTAGTATTGCCTATCTGCGGTCTGGGATTTGTCAGTTTTATTCACACGAAGAATTTCAGGAATTCGTTGACACTCAGCGAATACAACGCGCTGACATCACCCGGCAATCCGAGATTGTATAACACCATGACAAAAATGATTATTCCCGAAAAGCTTAAAAATGAAATTCAGACAATAACTGACAATTCAAAAATAAGCATTGACAAAGACTCCTCCTTATCAAAAGAGAATAATAAACTCATCATTGAAGATCTGAAAAAAGATATAGAATCAGACCCGTACAATCCGGATCTGCATCATGCGCTGGCAATAGCACAATTTGCTAACGGATTGTTCCTTTCGTCAGAAAAAAATTTTAATGCTGCAATAAAAAATACCAGGAACGGTGCAGATATTTATTACAATCTGGGCATATTGTATTACAATGCAAAAATATTTCCAAAAGCCCGGGAAGCATGGAATAAAGTCCTGCAAATTGATTCCTCAATGAGCGAAGCACATTTAAACCTCTCTTATCTGTATTACGAAACCGGTTATTACGACCTGGCCCGGCTTCACTGTCAAAAAGCCGAACAACTGGGTATAAAAGTTTTTCCCGAATTCATTAAAGCAATTCGGGAAAAACTCCAATAATTATTTCTACCTAAAACAACTACATCTTAGTTATTGAAAACCGGAAGGGAATTGCCATCCACACAGCTACCGGTTTCCCCTGCATTAAGGCAGGTTTGAAAACCCACTTATAAGCTGCTGCAAGTGCCGATTCATTAAATATATCGTTGTTTGACTTGATAACTTGCGCTTTCTTAACGGTTCCATTTTTGTCTATCAGAACATTAACAACAACACTGCCCTCGAGAGATGTGCGTTTAGCAATATCAGGATACTCAGGAATTTTTCGTAAAATTATTTCGGGTGGAACTTCCGCGGCCACAAATACGCCCGGCAGCGGATCCGCATCATCAATTTTAATATCCACCTCTCCCGAAAGATCACCGATCTGGTCCCAGGAATTATTTGCCTGCCAGCTTGAGACATCCTGACCTTTATATTCGGGCATATCGGGCTTGACCTCACAGTCAGGTACCGGCACGGGCACGCCGTCTGCATATTTTCCTGGTATCTGTCCGATATTAGGATTTTGCACAGTTGGAATAAGCGGCGGCGTAATATAACCTATTGTTGGAATTTCACGAACAAACGGCGTTTTAGGTACATCTGGTATAATTTTGTCAGAAATATGATAAGCACCAACTGCCATCATTTGAATCGTGACGGCAACCAGCAAGGCAATCATCATATTTCGCTGCTCGACGCTGCGGAGTTCCTGGTATCCGTAGGCAGTATTTGCGGTTAGCGTTTTCATTTTATCCTCTCCTTTCTCTGTATTTGAAAATCGTCTTGTTTATTTGTATCATCTTGATGTATTCTCCATTCACTTTCTACTGATATATTACATAAACAGGCAAAAGGTAAATGCAGGCTCGGCT
>JAFGLB010000159.1 GCA_016928255.1 Bacteroidota bacterium | reverse complement strand
TTGCGTTTTATAAACAAGGTTTCTCAAAAAAGGCACTAGTGCTCGTTTCCTTTTAATGGTCATATTAATTAAAATGCAATACTACTTTTTGGAAACGGCACTAGTATTAATCCGGTTTAACAAACTCGCTGTTTCCCTTATCTTTTCACGTCATAATTTTATTCGTTTCTTAAGACGGATATCTTTTGATGACGAACCGACATGGATAACAAACGTTCCTGCTTCAAAAAACCAATTTTTATTCTCAGGATTCCAGAAAGAAAAATCTTTTTTTGTTAATTCAACTCTAATACTTTTATTTTTACCCGGGGCCAGACGTGCTTTAGTAAACCCTTTGAGCTCTTTAACCGGCCGCGGAATACTGGATCGCAAATCCTGGATATATATTTGAGCTGTTTCGAGACCGTATCGTTTACCGATATTTTTTATTTTAAAGTTTATCTCTACTATCCCTTTTTTCAAAAACATATCGGTTTTTACGGCCAGGGCGCTGTACACGAATGAAGTATAGGAAAACCCGAATCCGAACGGATAGAGAGGCGGTATCTTTTTCTTTTCATACCATCTGTACCCGGCGAAGACACCTTCCTTATAATGAATGTCATACACCGGCTCTCCCTTTTCCTGTTCTTCATGCCATCCTGTATACAGTTCGGCTCCTTTCGGTAAATATCCGCATCCCGGCGAATCCTTAAATTCTTTTTCTATGGAAATGGGAAGTTTTCCGGACGGATTAATTTTCCCTGCGATAATTTCTGCAACAGCTTTATTTCCGGTTTGGCCGCCGTACCATGCATAAATAATCGCACCCGCTTTTTTATGCCAATCCGTCATCCTTATTCCGCCGCCGGAAAACACAATGATAACAGTATTCGGATTATTTTTAACGCAGGTTTTTATTTTCTTTTCCTGTTCTCCGGGAAGCTCGAACGGCCGATCCCAAGCTTCACTATCTTCTGTGCCGACAGTGCAAATAACAGCACCTGCCGTTTTTAACTGACTTATATCCGGTTCAGGCAGATACATTACTCTGTCTTTAAATTCTCTTTTCAACTCGTCAAGCAGTATTCTATTATTATATCCTTTTACTGCAGCTGAACCTCCGCCCATGGCAATTTTTTTTGCATACTCGCCGGTAACAAGTATCTTCTTTGTTCTTTTTCCAAGCGGAAGCAAGTTCTTATCGTTCTTGAGAAGAACAATTGCTTCGCGGGCCGTTTGCAGGGCTGTCAATTCATGTTTTTCATAATAATTCTTGCCGCACATAGTTTTTCTGCGTTTATCGAGTTTCATAATAAAACATGCCCGCAGAATATTTCCTACCATCCTGTCAATATCTTCAATCTTAATTTTTCCTTCATCCAGCAATCTCGGTGCATCTTTTAAAGCAGAGGCAGCAGGCATTTCTAAATCCTGACCCGATTTAATCACCTTCTCGCCGTCATACACAGACCACCAATCGGTCATTACAAGTCCGTTGAATCCGAGTTGTTTTCTTAATAGTTCATCAATAACGTACTTGCTCTGGCCGCACCATTCACCATTCAATAAATTATAAGCCGTCATAACTGCAGGCGCACCTGCTTCTATACCGGCTTTGAAAGGAGGAAAATAAATCTCATTTAGTGTTCTTTCATCTACTATAGAATTGCTTTTTCTTCTGAAGTAATCAGTATTATTAGCCGTAAAGTGTTTTAATACGGCCATTGTTCCGGTACTTTGCAGTCCTTTTACATACTCAGAAATCATTTTTGCCCTGAGGAAAGGATCCTCGCCGAAATATTCAAAATTTCTTCCGCACTGGGATATGCGGTAATTATTAAAACCAGGCCCCAGCAGAATTCCTATGTTCCCCGCCCTGCATTCTTCTCCGATTGCCCGGGCATAGCGATAGGATATTTCAGTATTCCATGTTGATGCAAGTGCTATCGGGCATGGAAAAGATGTTGAACTGCTCAATTGATATTTTGACAGGTCGGTACCGGCGAAAGATTCTCTTATATGAACACCCTGCGTTGCGTCAGTCATATATATTTCGGGAAAATTCAATCTCGGAATAGGCCTGATAAAAAAAGATCTATCGCCTCCGATAAAAGCAATCTTTTCTTCGGTTGTCATTGAAGCGAGCATCAACTCAGCTTTTTTTCCGGCCTGCCTGTATGAACGCGGAATAAATTTATTTGTCTTCTTATTCAAATTATCAAGTAGCCGTCAATGCTTGATTATTAAGCCGGTTTTTCGCTCAAATATCAGCCGGTGAATTATTTTATTCCTGGTTTTTCTTATGCAAAGCCTGCTTAAAAAATTCCCCGCTTTTTGTAAGCTTGAAAGGTTTCCATGTTTCTACCAGTCTCGGAAACCATTCGGGATCAAATACCCAACAGACCCAGCTTATGCCTCGTTCTTCCAGATAGGTAATGATTTCCTTGCCGTATTCTCCGTTATCCTCCCATTCATTCGTTCCGTATGTAAATCCAAATTCCGTAGCAACTATCGGATATTTTCCTGATGCAAAACCGAAAGCTTCATCCCACTTCGGCTGATAAGGCCTTTTACACTTATGCGCATATGGATGCGTTACATACCCAATTCCTTCTGCCTCTATAGGCTCAATCCTGAGCGGCGTTAAATCGTAAGCCCAGTCAAGACCGGCCACCAGCGGTATTTTTTCCGGATCGTATGACCGTATTAAATGGATGATCTTTTCGTTAATCTCTTTCCATTCAGTCCACGGCATACTGCCTAATTTTCCAAACATGAGCGTCGGTTCGTTGAATAATTCATAAAACGCAACGGTATTATTTCCCTTAAAATGGTCTGAAATGATTCGCCAGAATTCATACGTCTCCTGACGTGTTGTATTATACACAGGATTCTGAAACAGTTCCATGCCCAGATTCCCGATTGAATGCCAATCGATCATTACATACATGCCCAATTCCGTGCACCAGCTTACCGCCTGATCAAGAAGTTTAAGATAATTCTGAGGTGTACGCATCCTCCATGGGACAGGGTGAACCGGGATCCTTACTACTGTTGCACCGAATTCCTTCAAGCGAACAAATATTTCTTTATTCCACACCTTTTCCTGATCCAGTTTGTCCGGATCTGCAATTGCAGCACCCCTGAATAATATTGTATCGCCTCTGGCATTTAAAAACTTGTTACCTGATACTTTTATCAATGGAAGTTTTTTTGCCTCCGAATTATCAATTTGTTGCCGAAAATATTGTCCGGCCTTCCAATTAAACAATGTTTCCTTCGGCTGCGCTTGTAATAACGCTGAGAAACCTAACAGAATTAGTAAATTCAATTTTCTTTTAGTATTCACGATTGCTTTTCCCGATCTATTTAATTTTACTCTGTTATTAGAACAGCACCATAACATCTTTAAAAATTTTTTACTGCAATTTTTTTAGCCGCAGAACAACAACATCATGAACCGGAATTACAGCCTGGAAGATACTGCTGGTAGTTCCGATTTCCTTCTTTTCCCAAATATTTCTTATTGTGTAAACGGTCGTGCCGGCATCAAGTGCCCAGCGAGTGACAGGATCAGCAATAACATTCTTGGACCAGTCGAAAACCATTTCCTGAGGTATTGTTGAACGATTTAAGAAGCACACCGCCCATTCTCCTTTTGCCAGCGGTTTCGCCCAAACTTCTAAATCATCTTTTTGGCTGAAACGAAATCCCTGAATACCAAGCGGGTCCTGATCCACAGCGATCATTTCTGCATTCGTCAGAATATCAATTGTTTCTTTTTTCATGGTGCGCAGGTCATTGCCCGCCATAAGCGGTGCAGCCATCATACACCAAAGCGAAAAATGTGCGCGATCCTCACTTTGCGACATAGACCGACCGACTTCAAGCATATCCGGATCGTTCCAGTGATCAGGACCTGCATATTGCCTGATGTCAGTTCTCATGTCCACGATTTTCATAATGCCCCAGGAAGACCAATTCCCATGGTCTACAATACAATCAAAGCAATCGGTTATATCGCCCGTGGTACGCCATAAATGGCCTACATTTTTACCCCATTCCCAGGGTTTTGTATCGCCCCATTCGCAAATACTGAACACAACCGGCCTTCCTGCGCTAGATAATGCATCGCGCATTTTTGAATATGCTTCAATCGAATTCAGGCCTTTAGTGTTGCACCAGTCATATTTCAAATAATCCACTCCCCACATGGCATATGTCCGTGCATCCTGTATTTCAAAATCCTTGCTTCCGGGGTACCCTCCGCATGTCTTATCGCCCGCGCATGAATAGATCCCGAATTTTAATCCTCTTATGTGTATATAATCTGCAAGAGCCTTCATGCCTGAAGGAAATCTCAAAGGATCGGGCCGGATATTTCCCAAAGTATCGCGCATAGCAGCCTGCCAGCAGTCATCAATGACAATATATCTGTATCCGGCATCCATCATTCCGCTCGATACCATTGCATCTGCCATTTCTTGTATTAGTTTTTCATCAACATTGCAGCTAAAAGTATTCCAGCTGTTCCATCCCATAGGCGGCGTTAAAGCCAATCCATCGAATTTTTGACTGTAGACCGATCCTGTAAACACAAGGACTAATATGAGTAAAAGCATAAAATGATTTTTCATGTTTTCACCTCTTTACATGAATTATTGAGACAGTTGAGTACTATACTTCTTTAAATATTCCTACTTCCAATCATCTGTTCTAAATGATGATGCCGGCAGGCCGTCTTTATTGAACAATGTTCCTTCATCGGTATCATTCCAGGCATAACGGACAGAAACAGGATTCTTTATCTCAGGATGAAATACAATAAGCCTGCTTCTTTTTATCCTTACTTCGGCTTTCTTAAACACTTTATCCTCTCCCGCTATCTGAAAATTATGCTCTCCATTTATCGGCTTGAGTAAAAGACCTTTATCTGCATAATCGAATGAAACGATGATCCTGTCCCCGACTGCTTTCATGGATTTATACAGAGGCCCTGAAAATACACCGCCCTTCTTGTAATCTTTCGCCAGCGCCCAGTACGCAAGACGTTTACCCAAATTTTGCTTGTCGGCAGGATGTATGTTCTTTGGATTTCCAATATCAAGAGTTACAACCAGGCCTGTATTCTTTACAGATAATGCCTTAAGCTGTGCTTCGCGCAAATACTGCGATACAGGATTTGTACCGTAATAATACGGGGCAATCTGAACGATATAGAATGGAAAATCACCGCATTGAAAATTCTTGCGCCACCCGCCTATTAAAGAGGAGAGAAGTCTGGTATATATTTCATGTCTTGTTATGTTATTTTCCCCCTGATACCAGATTACTCCTTTTATCGCAAAAGGAATAATCGGATAAATCATGCCGTTGTATAGTGTAGTCGGAGTGTTTGCGGAAAAATTGATGGGCAGTTTTGGCCGTTTGGCAAATTCGTTTCCAGCCGAACCGAAACTATAAAGTACTTCTGCACGATATTCGGCTACCGGCAAATATTTCCAGCTGCCTTTAATTGTTATTCCGCTTTTAATATCGTCTTTATACAGCATCAGTTTCTCTCCGCCGCCATAGATACCTCCCCCGCCCTGGTTATCTATTACCCTGACCGCAATCGTCAGCAATGAATCTTTCGTCAGTGAACCGACTACTTTATAAACACGCTCTTCTTTCCAGAAACCGGGACTTAAATATTTTCCTATCGGCTTTCCATTAACGTACGTTTCATCCATGTCGTCAATCGGTCCTAATTCGAGAGTAAGGTCATTGCCGCGCCAATCGGCAGGGATCTCTACCTGCTTTCTGAACCATACAACTCCGTCAAAATCTCCGACAGAAGTCTGTTCCCATAAAACCGGTAATGTCATTTCAGACCATTTACTGTCATCAAAGTCACTTGCAGAGCAATTTTCGTCATCAAATTTCAGGCCTTCCCATTTGCGCTGCGGATCGCGGTCTTTTAAATTTACAGCCGGATACTGATAAATCCATCTGCTCAGCAATCGAAGGCTGTCTTCGCATGCGCTAAGAAAATTTATTGCTTTGGAGTATTCCTCAAACGGTTGTAAAGCTTCCTTGCTCATCCATGCTTCGATGTCTGTCCCTCCGTAGCTTGAATTGATTAGTCCTATCGGCACATTCAGCTTGCTTTGGAGTGTTTTACCGAAAAAATAAGCCGTCGCACTGAAACTCCGCACATCTTTGGGAGAACACTCGAACCAGCTGCCTGTACAGCTGTCGCTCGGACTTGCTTCAATGGTTCTTTTTACGGTAAACATTCTTATTGCCGGATATAATGCATTTTCAATTTCATTTTCACTGTTCATTATTGTATCCGATGGAGGCCACCCTTCCAACGGCATTTCCATATTTGATTGTCCGGAACATAACCAGACTTCCCCAATCAAAACATTTCTTAATACCAATAGAGACTTTCCCTGCCGCAAAGAAATCTGGAATGGCCCCCCTGCTTTGGGTGTGGCCAATACTGTCTTCCAACGGCCACCCGCATCTACAGTTGCCTCTGCGTTTTTTCCCCAGGATGTTTTAATAGTTACATTCTCGCCTGGAGTTCCCTTGCCCCAAATTGGCACCAACTTCTGCTGTTGAAGCACCATATTATCCTGAAATATTGAAGCCAACTGAAATGAATTCTGCTGAGCATTCATATACCCGATTAAACAAATATTGGCTGCAATAATGAGCATTATTCTGCGGTACATTTTTCTCGTATTAGAGCAGTATATTGATTTGTCCATTGTATTCTCCGGAAAGATATTTATTAAATACTTATATCACAATTAACAAAGAACTTGCCAATAAAGCCATATCGCTTTTCCATTTTTTTCAAATTTTTCATTTACCACAAATTGGTTTATTAATTTTATAATATATTATTAAACTCATAATTTTTCCAACCATTCAATTACGCAATTATACCAAGAACAGAAATACGAGCAAGATCGATGAAGTTTAATTGAGGAAAATAAATGCCCAACTTTAAAGATGATAAATTGATTATTGACGGCTATATATAAGTAAAAGCATTCTGTGGTATCTATTTAAACGGCAATACCCTGCCCGACTGATAATCTTTCTGTGAAGGCGAGTGATAGAGGATTTGCATAAAAAAAGGCATCCGCTATAAACGAATGCCTTTTAGGAGGTTTCTGATCAGCCTTACGGGGCTGTGGGGAGTTTCCCTATTCCGTTACGGTTACCAGTGTTGACTTTTCGTTAATTACTGCGGATTCCTTATCCTGGAGAAGAGTCCTGACATCTACATGATTGTCTATTGAACTGCTTTTTGTTTCAGCGGTTTCCGATACTGTTACTTTAACTCTAATATTTTCCAATGAATTCTGAAATATTCTTGTGTTTTCCTGGTTTGATATCGAATTGGATTCCTGAACCTTCGCCAGTGTATTTAAAGTGTGGTTTGCGGTATGAATGACTGCAAAGGTTACAGTCTGCATAGCCGAGCTTTTAACCTGAGAGACGGCCTGCGCACTTATTAAAAAGACCAATATAAAAAGTATTGTTATGGTAGTTGTCTTGTTCATGATTGCACTCAATTAGTAAGGGTTAATGTGACAGTTCTTGACTGTTGTGTTATCTCATCGATATCTTGATTTGCTGCAAATGTATAGCTGATGGACTGGTCGACATCGCTTCCTCTGCCGATGCCTCTAACTACATCCAATGGAGTCAATGCATTTGATAAATCGACCAGTCCAGCACTCGCCGCTCTGCTGCTCGATAATTTTACCATTAATTTTGTTCCGGCCGGCATTGGGTTATCGATAGATGCTACAATTTTCATATTATCCACATTCGTGACCAGGCTGTATTTGGTGTTATCGTCGCTGACAGAACCTGAAAAATTCTCACTGATAATAAGCGGTTTTGGACTTCCATCGACCGAAATCTTTGCTATCGGTTTTACTTCAATCATAACATTCTGAGTCGCTACGTTTGTATATCCCTGCGCCATAAGATTGAAACTGGTCAAAATCAATGCAATAAGAATGACAACGATTTTCTCTGTCTGTGCTGAAGTTCTTTTTATATTCGATTTTCTGTTTTTCATTGTCTTCTTCTTTCTTTTATTTTTAATCTCTGACTCCCATGCCTCAACTAGGATGCCAGGCGTAGTAGTACTATGAAGACTTTGAAAAAACCCTAATTTTGACTTAAAAAGGTTAAAAAAGGACAGAATGGCATTTTGGCTTATAAAATGCCATTTTTATAAAACTGAATTTTCTACAATGTTAGCTTTTTGGAATTTGGCGGATATGAAGGAAAACAGAAGTTTACTAGAAGTCGAAATCGAAGCTGTAGCAGAATTCCATCGCTTCTTCTTTTGTCTTAAAATCACCTATATACACTCTATATCGCCTCCCAATCGACGGTATATCGGCAGATTGTTTGTAAGTTCTAAGCCCCTCGATATTGTCCATTATTCTTGCCACCTTGTCAGCTTTACTTTTTGTTAACCACGATGATATTTGAAGAATATAGCCTTTTCTTTTTTCAACATATGTAATCATACAAGGTTTATGAGGCAGGAAAGTAGAAACAGCCGTCTCCTTTTTTTCGATCTTTTGAGATACAGGCGAAGACGGTTTAACAACGATCGGTTTTTCTGATTTCGGAGTAACGGCCGCTGTTGATGCAGCAACATTAACAGGTTTCTCGGGTTTTGGACTGAGCTGCGGTGGAACCGACAAATTGCCTTCCAGCATTTTAATCGTTCTTCTGCGCGGCTTTATTTCAATCCTGATATCTTTTCTTTCACCCGGCAGTAATTTAATATTAACTGATTCCGGCGTGATCGTATGGTATGCGGGGATGTCTCCGCCGATAACTTTAAATACCCATTCTCCAGGTCTTATATCAGAAAACTGGAATTTTCCCCTGCTGTCAGATACTCTGCGATGAGTTTCTGTACTGCTCGATATTTCCAGGAAAACGCCTGCTCTTCCGCCTAATTCTTCAATTACCGTAGTAGTATCCAAAATACCTGTCTGCTTGGAGCCAAATAGAATTACCTCACCTGCAATCGTTATACTTCGTGCAACACGAAGCACTAGTGTTTGTTCCTCTCCTCCCTTGATTGCAAGCTCCAACGGCATAGGTTTATCTGTTATGCGTTCAAAACCTATACTTGCTTTATCAACTGATAGATATGCGGTACCTGGTTTTAAAGCACCAAAAGAGAATAATCCGTTTCTATCTGTCAGCGTCTTATTATCGCCTATATTAATTAATACATTGGCCACTCCTTTTCCATCCTCGTCCAGAACTGATCCGCGCAGCTGGCCGATTGAAGTCAATCTTTTAATCGGCAATCCAATCGGTATTTCATATTCCAACGAATATGCGTTTTCGGAATTTTTAATCGATGGAGTTATTACGATGTGACGTCCTCTTAAAATAATTTTATGTTTGAAAGGTAATATGTGCTCAATGGAACCCTCAAACATACTATAAGTCTGTCTTATTGAAGCATTAACACGACTGCCGAAAATATTCAATAACGCCTGTGTTGATTGACCCAGAAAAATCGATGCATTGATATTTCCAGATATGCGTTTTTGATTTTCTTTCGCATATATATCGAAAGTCTCCGAATATTCAACAGAAGTACCGTATGTGTGCCTGGCAAATGGATTTATGTTCGTGGATAGTGAAAATCTTTTATAAGGAGATTCTATTGAGTTGAGATCATCTTTTGTTTTACCAAAATCCATATTTGCATATATGCTCGCAAAAGAGAAAGTATACCCTAATCTCGTCTGTATTGCTTCTTCACGCGTCTTGTATTTCGAATTATCAAATTTATCCTGCTGAAAATTATTCAAGTAATAAACAGATACAAAACTCGAGTACCCCACACCAACCTGGTATGAAACGCTGTGCGGTGCATACACCTGGTTAGTATCGCGTGCGAGATTCCTGTCTTCCAATCTCATATAGGTTTCTACACGCCACTTTTCCATTGGACGCAGATTTATGCTTGATGAAAAAAACTTCGTATCCCTGTAATAACCGCCGTAATCAGATCCGGCATC
>JAFGLB010000018.1 GCA_016928255.1 Bacteroidota bacterium | reverse complement strand
AGGAATGATTCATGTTCGAGATTTAAATGATGATTATTATGAATACGACGAAAAGCAGTACGCTTTTAAAGGGCGCCGAACGCATAAGCAGTACCGGCTTGGCGATACATTGGAAGTTAAAGTTGTAAGAGTGAATCCTGAAGAACACCGGATAGATTTTACGGTCGTTGATAATGGGCCGGCAGAAATTCCGCGCCGGAAAAGGTATAAATAAATCTGTTAAAGATGCCGTATAAATACGGTTATATTGCCGGATTGATTTTCGGCCGGTTTTTATTTAGACTGTTTTGGAGATTCTGATTTAATAGGAGAGAAGATTGTATGAAACAGTGGTTTATTCTGATCGGTTTATTTGTTTTCCTCGTGGTCAACAAGGGAACGGCACAGAATTCTGTTTTCGGAAAGAATAAGGTTCAATACAAATATTTTCACTGGCAGTATATCCAGTCGGATCATTTCGATATTTACTTTTCACAGGATGGTTATGAAATTGCACAGTTTACTGCATCCGCGGCAGAAAATGCGTATGAATCGATAAAAAATCTGCTGCGATATGAAATAAATAACCGCATATCTTTTGTTGTTTATAATTCACACAACGAATTTCAGCAGACAAATGTAATAAGCCAGTTTTTAGAGGAGGGAATCGGCGGGGTAACAGAACTCTTCAAAAACCGCATAGTTGTTCCTTTTGAAGGCGATTACGCACAATTCAGGCATGTTATTCATCACGAACTGGTGCATGGAGTTATAAACGATATGTTTTACGGGGGTACAATCCAATCGCTTATTTCCAACAAGGCTCCTGTTCAGATTCCATTGTGGATGAATGAAGGTATTTGCGAATACTCATCGTTGAAATGGGATAACAATTCGGACATGTTCATACGGGATGCAACCGTCCATAATTATCTGCCCCCGATCTCACATTTGAACGGGTATTTTGCGTACCGCGGCGGACAATCGGTCTGGTTTTATATTGCGAACAAATATGGAGAGCATAAGATTTCAGAGATATTTCATGAAATTAAAAGGGCCAGAAGCGTGGAGAAAGGTTTTAATTCTGCTTTAGGAATGCCGATAAAAGAACTGTCCGAGCGCTGGCAAAAAGAACAGAAGGTATATTACTGGCCTGACGTGGCAAAACGGGAAGAACCGGCGGATTTCTCATATAAGCGGCTTACAAACCATGTAGATGACGATAATTTTTATAATACAAGTCCGGCTATTTCGCCGCAAGGAGACAAGATTGCATTTATCTCTGACAGGGGTGATTATTTTGATGTATTTTTGATGTCTGCGCTGGATGGCGAGATTCTCGGTAAAATTGTAAGCGGCCAGAAAACAAATGATTTTGAGGAATTGCATTTATTAACACCGGGAATTACCTGGTCGCCTGATGGAAAAAAAATCGCACTTGCAGTAAAGTCAGGTGGACATGATGCAATTATTACTGTGGATGTTGAATCGGGCAGCAGAGAAAAATTTGAATTTGATCTGGATGGAATATTTTCAGTTCACTGGAGTAATGACAGCAGTACGCTTGTTTTTGTAGGTGTAAAAATACCGCAGTCGGATATTTATTTATATAATATGGAAACGAAGGAACTTAAAGATCTGACTAATGATATTTTTTCGGACATGGATCCTGTTTTTTCTAACGACGGCAAAACGGTCTTTTTTGTATCGGACAGAGGCGATATGATCTCGCCGTCTTTAGTCCCTGAAGATTTCAGGATATGGGATTATGAATCCGGGCAGACAGATATTTACTCGCTTGATATTTCAACGGGTGTAATTCATCGCATTACAACACAGCCGAACGGCAGCAAATCCTCCCCGGTTCCTTCTCCGGACGGAAAGCGCATATTATATATTTCTGATATTAACGGGATCAATAACCTGTATAATCAGTGTTTAGAAACGGGCGAGTTTTATCCTGTAACAAACTCGATCAGCGGTATCTATCAGTTATCTCTTTCACGGGACGGCTCCAAACTTGTTTTTTCGTCAATGAATGAAGCCGGATTTGATATTTATCTGATGCTGCGCCCATTGGAGCGAAAGCTGAATGTCACTTCATTGGAACCGACCGAATACTATAAGATAAAATATAATTTGCCGCGGGATGAAAGACCTAGAGAATTGCTCTCGTATAGTCCGGAATCCGATACAATAGCTGTTCATGACGACGTAATAGTTGTTGCGGATACTGTCGGGATTGAGACTGCATATGAACCGGAGGCGAAACCGGATTTTTCCGGCTATATTTTTTCCACGGCATCGAATGACGATACAACAAATGTCCCGCCTCCGATTTCGAAAGAAGTAATAGCAGATAATCTGGACAGCGAAGGCAATTATATTCCGCGGCGTTATAAATTGAATTTTTCACCTGATCTTGTGTATGGAGCAGCAGGTTATAATACATTATACGGATTGGGGGGAGGTGCAATTATTGCATTCAGCGATATGCTGGGTGATCATCAAATAGTATTCCAGACGAATTTAATGATAGATTTAAAGAACAGCGATTACGGTATCTCTTATTACTATCTGCCCGGAAGAATCGACTGGGGTTTCCAGGCCTTTCACAATGCTAAGTTCCTTTTGCTTGACAATGATTTTTATTATTTCAGCGTATTGTATCGTTTTCGAACATGGGGGGCCGGTTTAACGGCATCTTATCCCATCGACCGGTTTAACCGTATAGACGGTTCCTTGATGTGGCTGAATTTATCGCGTGAAAACCTGGATGATCCGTACGAACCTAAACAAAGCCGTTCGCTAGCTTTACCTTTATTAAGCTATGTCTGGGATAATTCATTATGGCAGGGAGCATGGTTCGGTCCAAACAACGGCTCGCGCTTTAATTTTACGTTTTACGGAACGCCAAAATTGGGCGGCGAAGGATTGGATATCCAGACCTTTACAGCTGATTACAGAAGTTACAACAGGCTGGCCAAGGAATTCATTCTTGCTTATCGTATTTCAGGCGGATTAAGCACCGGCGGCAATAAACAGAATTTCTTCATCGGAGGTACAGAGGGCTGGTTCAATTGGGATTATACATATAATGATATACCAATTAAAAATGTTGAGGATTTTGCTTTTCTTACGCCTGTGCTGCCTTTAAGAGGTTTTAATTATGCTCAGCAGGTAGGGACTCACTTTGCCGTTGCGAATTTAGAATTTCGGTTTCCACTGTTAAAGTATCTAATTTTCGGAGCGGTACCGATCGGATTTGCAAATATTCTGGGCACGGCATTCATTGATGTGGGCTCGGCCTGGACGGATTCGAAGAGCTGGAAGATGTGGGCCGTCGACCCGAGCGGAGAGACAGTCTTAGGCGATCTGCTTGTTGGAACCGGACTTGGAACACGCCTGTTTATATTTGGATTTCCACTCCGCTTTGACGTGGCGTGGCGCTACAAGTATTCCGGATTCTCCGAACCGTACTATTATTTTTCACTGGGTGCGGATTTTTAGGCAAAAGAATATCGATATAAACCTTGTTTTTTAAGTGGACGAGTATTAGAAATTATTTTAACAGAACCATTCTTCGAACTTCAATATATGTTTTCGAATTATCGTTGAGCCCTGTTGCTATCATTCGATAGAAATAGACTCCTGAAGCTATACCTTTATTCCAACTAACTTCGTAATAACGCGCTTCTTGTACCCCGTTAACTATTGTATTTACTAATCTTCCGAGTATATCAAATACTTCGATTCGGACCATGCTATTTTGAGGCAATCCATAACGAATTATTGTATTTGCATTAAAAGGATTTGGATAGTTTTGAGAAATTGAATATTCTTTTGGGATTTGATACGATAAATCATCAACTGATTCTGTTGGATCTAATCCAATACCTGTCACAATAATTGTATCTGGTGAGATTGGTGCATTGGATACAATAACTATTTTGGAATTGATACTACCAATTCCTGTTGGTGCAAATCTTATTGTATCTTCCAGAGTCTGCTGAGGTGCAACCATTAGCGTTGCTGGATAGACAGAAAAAGAAGAATTCGATGATGTTATTGATAGTATTTTTAATGTATCATTACCAGTGTTTGTTATAGAAATTGTACTATCTTTGAATTGACCGACTTTTATCTTATCAAAATCAATGACTTTATATGAATAACTTGTACCACTATTTCCAATACCAATTCCGGATACTATAATTGTATCCGGAGAAGTTAAGGTATTGCTTGTGATAACAAGTTCTGATATTACCTGACAAGACGAAATCGGAGTAAACCTTAAAGTATCAATTGCCCGTTTACCGGGTGCGATATTTATTATATTCGATAAAGATAATATTTCACTGCGGATAGAAGTGATTGAAGTTATTCGCAGTGTATCGTTCCCGAGGTTATTTATTGTGATTGTTGTGTCCTTCGATTGCCCTATTTGTACATTACCTAATGACAACATTGGAGGATGGGAGATATCCGGCCCGGTCGTGAAAGGAATATCATCACTGGGAATAAATTTATATTCGCCTGTGTTCCATTTATTGCTTTGCCATTTCAGCCAACTTGTATTAGCTCGTTTTATCTTGGTTCCCAGTTCCCAGACCAATACTTGATTCTCAGCGCCAAGAGCGATTTCAATATTTCCATCCAGGTTGATGTCTGTAATAATTGGAGTATATTCGCGAAAAGCTATCCAGTAACCCTGATCAACACGATTAGGTATTTTTCGCGGCCATCCATCAATAATTTTGCCCTTATTTGAAAGGGCAAATATATTTCTATAATTAACGACAATAATTTCAATTTCACCGTCGCTATTGATATCCGCAGCAATTGGATGCGTAGGATTGGCTTCGGCATCTATATGATCACTTAATAAAGGATCTGACGGCCATCCAGGCAGTATGTTGCCCTGGTAATCATATACAGTAACGTAATCCGTTGCAAGAATAATCTCAGCATAATTATCGTTGTTTATATCTGAAACTGCAAATGTCTCTGTCGCATCATATCTATTGATTGGTTTAGGCCAGCCAGGGACTATTGATCCATCTATGGTAAATACGTAGATACTATGATCACATAGAGTTATTATTTCTTTTTGTCCATTACCGTCCAGATCCGCAACAATCGGTTCAGATGATCTAAAATCATGTTCAGCTAATGACAGGCTTCTTCTTAGTTGTCCATCGTAATTCCATATATATAGCTGTCCGGACTCATTTTTCTGAATGATTTCGCATTTGCCGTCATTGTCGAGGTCAGATACAACAGGACTAAACGATACAACAGGACCATAAAAATTATTATTATCCATAGTCTGTGGCCATCCAGAACATTGTACTCCGTTCGATCGCCAAGCGTATACTTTCGGTGAAGATGTTTCAGAGGCAATAATTTCAAGATTTCCATCACCGTCAATATCACTAACAACTGGTGCAGAAAAAGAAGAAATTGGATTTGGCCATCCAGGGAAATTTGTACCATCACTTCGCAGAACGTATAAACTATTTATTGTTGTAAAAATTATTTCTTTTTTGCCATCTCTATCTAAATCAGCAAAAGCTGGAGCGGAAATCCGGTTTCCTGATACTGTCTTTGGCCATAATAGAGAATCCTTTGATCTTCCATCGCTTGTCCACATATATAAGTAAGCATTACTTTTTGTCGTACTATATACTCCGGCAGTTATTTCAACTTTGCCATCATTATCTATATCATCCACTCCGATTGAATGTGCAATTATTCTATCCTCAACTTTCTGCGGCCAACCTGAAGCAAAAGCAGAACTAAGATAAATCTGAGAAGTACTTACAGAAATGCCTTCATTGTCTTTCGCTTTCAATCGAATTGTATATATATTTTCTTTAGATATTGAGAAAGGATTTAAATATCCTAAAGTTGAGTCAACAACACGAAAATTATTTGTCACGAAAGATGTCCATGATTGCGGATTTGTTCCTTCACCAATATCCAAATCATAACTTATAAAATTTGTACCATCTGCTGTACCTTTTATCGCGATTAATTCATTTGTATTGAAAAATTCCATCGGTTGTGGTTCAATAAGGAAAGAATTCAAAACTGCGGTACTGATACTGATATTAGCAACGATTGTGTCTTCCTGTTCTCTAATATTAGTAATTCCGATCCCTGTATCAAATCCGTCACGATCCCTGCTATTTGGCAAGCTATTTCGATCAAGAGTATGATTATTAGCATGCCCCGGATAAGCGTCTCCTTCTTCGGTGTAAGCATTGTCTGAATTATCCGCTTTTATTAGATTTACTCCTCTATCACTATCATCAGCATTACCTGCATTGTTCCAACCATAACCTCCTGTCTGTCCAAATTCAAATTTTGATTCGTTTACAGACCAGATCAATAAGCCTTCGCATCTAATAAATTCATCAAATCCAATTCTTCTTCTGTTTTCTATCAGAAAGTATTTGCTATCACTTTTCTTCTTTATTATATATGCCTCTGAATTTTGATAGGAATTTCTGATTACTTGATTCAGATGGCTGCCTTCATCGTATACCGGTGGAATAATCCACCCCAGGTGATACTTAGACCAGGCTTCCATACCTACAGGATGCTCATTAGAATAATAACTCTGGTATCCCATAAGTCCCCATCCCCCAATTCCGTCTGAACTGTAGTCTATATCATAAAGATCAGGTAAACCAAGTGCATGTCCGAATTCATGGCAAAATAATGCGGTAGGTGGTAGTGAGTAATAATCTTCGCCCGATTCTGAATTTTGAATAGTATATTCATCGATTAAAATGGGTTGGCCATTTATACCGATATCGTTAGTAGTATATGGATTTCCATAAAAAATACTATATAGATAGAAATGCGGCCAAATATCATCGGAAGAACGTCCATTTGATCCGATAGAAACAAAAAAAACAATATCGACGAAACCATCGTCATCGCCTGAATTAGGGATCCCATCGGGTCCATCATTGTCAAATTGACGAAAATCAATTGAACTATCTGAAGAATCCAGTACTTCTTTCAGGAATTCTTTAGTCTGCGGGTTATCAAAAAGAGTCCCATGTGTACTATAATAACTCTTAGGATGGGATACAGTATACCATGCTGAAACAGAACCACCAACATTGAACTGTCCGTATGACATTGCATGGAAATACTCTTTCATCGTTGATCTAGGTGATGGACCATCAAATAGTGCTTTTTGTAAGTCATTAGGATTCCATGGATCATTTTGTGTGTCCGAGAATTTTCCTAATAAAACAGGCACTTCTCTTGTTCCTTGAATTGCTATTAATTGATTTGCCTGACCTTTTTTTAGTCCTGATAGTTTGTGCTTTTTATAATCCTGCATTGTTTTGATAAAGCACTTTTTTGGTGGTGCTAACATTACAGAATGCGGAATGGTGCCTGTAAGATTTTTACTTGAACTACTTTGTGCGGATATTTTCAGAGTAATATTAAAAAATAGGAATAAAGAGATAATAATCCTTGATAGGATGGATATATTAGGTATATATCTGAATATGCGATTCATGAGTCCCCGTTTATTTTTGGGATGTGGTTTTTTTGAATAATTTGTGCATCTATTCAAGGCTGCGCAGATTTCAGCTTTATCTTCTGTGTGCCTGGAAGAAGCCCGTGGTCAAGTATAATTTTCTGGCCCTCCGATGTCGCTACGTATGTCCCGAATCCTGCCGCTAAATCTACGTTATTGCGTGTGTATAGATATATGGCACGTTTAAGCGGATAATAGTTCAGGTGGATGTAAGCAGGGTGCGGGGAGTAGTATTTGCCTATTGCTTCGGGCGGAGGCATGAATGAAGTATCCGCGTCTTCTTTTGTTCGTCCAAGTTCGATGATTTTTACCTGTGATTTTGCCGAATTTACCCAGTTAAGAGCCACTATACCGAGAGATATCGGGTCATTTTCTACCGACTGTATCGTTTGTTCGTCGGAAAGAGTCTTATTGATTTTGGCGGTTACGTTTGCATCTTTTAATAACCGATGCCTGAGAAACTCCAGATCGTCTGATGAATCCTGGCAGTATATTTTTATTGTTCCTCTCACCGGCATGGTAGATGAAAGCTGCTCCCAGCGGGTAATTTTTCCTGAGATGATCTTTTGAATTTCAGTTGTCGACATCCGGCTGAATTCATTCTTTTGATTGACGACAATTACAATTCCGTCGTACGCTACGATCAATTCATTAAAGTTAGGCGAAACAGCTTTTACAATTTCTATTTCCTGTTCTGTAAGCGGGCGGGGCAGGAATGCAATTCTGCCCGTATCCTGCACGAATTGGCTTGCTGCAGTTTCAATTGAAGCAATAGTATATGTTATTTCTGCCCCGTTTTCTTTATATAGTTTTAAAAATATTTCAACTTCGTTGATCATAAGCGGCGCAATAGATTCCGGAATGATAAAATGCAGCCGCCCCCTCGTGGTAGTCTCTTTTTCTTCCGTACCGCATCCCAGAAAGAGTATTATAAGGGCAGAATAAATGAAAATACGCATGTGATGTTCCTTCCTGTATTAAAAATATTTTCTATCCGTCAACAGCAGATCCTTTTTTTGTTTGTTCTTCAACTCTTTGCAGTAAAATAAATCCCGCAATAAGAAAAAAACCTATTGAAAGAATGGCTATCCTCTGATTGAAATATACAGAAATTATTCCAAAGACAAAGGGGCCCAAAATGGCGGATGCCTTTCCAAAAAAGGAATAAAAGCCGAAAAACTCCGTCTTTTTTTCATAGGGAGTAATATCGCTCATCAGGCTTCTGCTTGTAGACTGAGAGGAGCCTAAAGCGATGCCTGCAAGACAACCGATGATATAGAACGGCAATTTATCCTGGACAAAATATGCTAAAATAATTATAACCAGCCAGAGAAGCAGTGTTGTGCTCAGTGTGCGTTTGTGTCCTAAATGATCCGCAAGTATGCCGAATATAATGGATCCTATTATGGCGGATGTTTGAACCATACCGAAGAAAATAACAATTTCACCGATTCCCATTTTCAAGGTTTCATGAGCGAATATTGAAGAGAAAATAATAATTGTATTTACTCCGTCGATGTAGATAAAATAGGAAAAGAGGAAGCGCGCAACATTCCGGTACCTCGGAAATTGCTTATAAGTTGATCGGAGCCGTTCGAAGCCTGCCTTGACGGAATTGAATTTCTGGCTCGAAACCCGCTGTTTATCCGGAAGGAAAAAAAACAGCGGCAGAGAGAAAAGAAAAAAACATCCTGCAGCGATTAGAAAACTGATTCTGATATTCAGCAGGTTAGCTTCGCTGAAGCCGCCGGCGTAAAGCGGGTAAGCGAGTGCAAGTGTAAAAAGTGATCCGGCGTATCCCAGTGCATAACCGTAACCTGATACCCGGCCGTAACTCTTTTCTGTGGATATTTCCGGAAGAAAAGCATCATAAAAAACCAGGCCTGCCTCAAAACCTATATTAGCCAGTATAAGCAGTATCATTCCTGTTATAATCATTCCGTTATAAACGAAGAAAAGAAGTGCAGTCGACAAGATGCAAATAGATGTAAATATTCCCAGGAATCTTTTTTTTCCTGCTCCGTTATCTGCTATGGCTCCGAGTACAGGAGAAAGCAATGCGACGATTATCATAGAAATACTGAAGGAGGAACCCCACAGAAGGTCACCCTGTTCGCTGCCGGCAATTATTTCTTTGAAGTAGAGCGGGTATCCCACTGTAAGGATAATGACGTAAAACGCCGTATTGGCAAAATCAAAGAGTGCCCAGGAAAAAACCTGCCCGCGTTTTGCCGGACGGATAGGAGATTGAGAGATCGGATTACTCATTATGATTTTGGCTTCTTGTTCGCGTGAGTATCGACAAGTCCGCGTCCGGTCTTTTTTATCCTGTTTTCTTTTTTAAGGTCTTCAAGAATAGAATCGAGAACGCCGTTAACGAATTTGTCGCTTTTATCGGTACTGAACGAACGTGCGATTTCGATAGCTTCGTTTATCGTAACTTTTGGGGGGATATCCTCGAAATACAATAGTTCACAAATACTCATGCGAAGTATAATCTTATCGATTATCGCGAGCCGATTGAATTCCCAATGCTCGACACGCTGGCGGATAAGAGAATCCAATTCTTTATTATCGTCTATTACTTTTAAAATCAGCTGTTTGGCGAATGAGAATGATTCCGGCTGTTTCTGCAAATCACCCGCAATATTTTTAATAATCGTTTCTATGGGTTCCTGAGACAACTCAAAGGCATACAATGCCTGCAAAACCCGTTCTCTTACTATTCTTCTTCGGAGGGACATAATACCGTTGCCAATTTCTATATTTAGTAATATCCTAAAACCAGCATAACTTATGCAAAAAAATGACGGGAGGCAAATAAAGAATTGCTGTCGAAAGGACAATGAGCAGGTTTAAATACATCTGTTCCCGTAAAACAGGAAATATCAGTAAATCAGGCCGTTGAGAAATGCCAGATTTATTTTGCCGGCCACTTGCCTTCGATTTTCTGAGTGATAGCTGAAATAAATTCAGACTCGGGCGCTACAAAAGATAAATCCGGATTTAATATTTCAGCAAAGTCGTACTGCCGCCTCAATGCATTTTCCAGTGCGGAAAGTGCTTTTTCTTTATTTCGTTGAATGGAGTAAAGGTCTGCGTTCCTGAATACCACTTCGACTGAAGCGCTGTCAAGTCTCATTGCCTTGTTCATGGCCGCTTCGCCTTCGGGGAATTTCCCAAGACGGGAATAGATCAATCCGGCATACGTATGAGCAATGGCATCCTTGGGGTCTTCATCAATGCTTTGTTCTGCTTTGGCGAGTCCCTTGCGAAGCCATTCTTCCGCTATACTTATTTGCAGTGAAAGCTGATATGCGCGTCCGATCCAATAATAATACCTGTAATTCTCCGGCGATGTACGTATCATCTGTTCGCAGTAACGTATCACTTTATCATAGTTTCCCTGGCCAATCCAGACATTTTGGACATAGTAAGCCATCAGTATCGAATTATCTTCGCCCGGCTGCTGTGCCTGCTGATATGAATTCTCCGCACCGAAATAATCCTGTTTCATCTGCCGGACTAGTCCGAGTACAAAATGAGAATAGGCGTTTTTGGGGTCATAAGTAATTGCCACGGAAGCATATGATGCGGCTTCATCGAACTTTCTGCTGATAAGAGAAAGAAGTGCCAGTTCTCTGAAGCACTCAGGATTTTGCGGATCTATTTCCAGGCTCTGGTTGAGATAGGATAAAGCCGAGTAGTAATTCTGTGAAAGGCGGCTGCCTGCTGCCAGAACTTGATGTGCTACCGCATCATTCGGTGAACATTTTAAAGCCCGCTGTGCATATTCTATTGCCGATTGAAGTAATTGATTTTCCTCGATCGTTTTAAATGTGCGCATTTGCAGCTCTGCCAGCGACCCGTATGCCATGCACAGCGTAGGATCAATTTGAACGGCAGTTTGAAGCAGAATTCTAGCCGAGTCGATATACTGTCCCGACTTTCGGTTCATATAATGCAATCCCTTTATGTACCGTACAAATGCATCAGTATTAGCGGGCTGAATTATTTCCGGAATATCCGATCTTACTTTGGATTTCTCAAGAACTCTCTGCAAAATTGACGAGCGCATTCCGCTTAAAGTTGCATACGAACCCTGAACTGTTCCAAGATCTATCGGTTCATCTTCATCAGGAGCGAGAAGACTGAGCTTGACACTGTAACGTCCGTCATCATTTTTTATAGAACCTGCCAGGACATATTCAACCTGCAGGTTGGAAGCTATTTTATTCAAGTATGCCGGATCGGATATATATAAAAGTGAAGATGAAGGGGAAATCACCGTGACATGTTCGCAACGTGAAAAATCCTCTGCAAGCAGTTTTGGAAGAACATCAGACAGGTCGAATTCATTTAATTCCCCGGCCGGGCTCGAAAATCTTAGTATAGCAATCGATGCATGCCGGGGAAAGATTAAATCAATAATTTTTGGGATGATAAATAACGCAGCTATCACGAGCAAAACAATTCCGGCAATCTGATACGGTTTGTTTGATCTCGGGCCGCGGACTGCTCCCCTCTGTATTACCTGTGACTGCTGCTGTATTTGATCTTCCACTTTTCTTTGGAGCTGGGCAAGGCCGGGATAATAACGCTGTTCTTCGTGCGGCTGGTCGCCTTGAAGGCGCTGCAGTTCGATCTTTGTTTGTTCAGCCTGCCGTATGCGTTCCTCGAGGCGCCTTCCTTTAAAGTGATTCGGATCTATAAGAAACAGATCATGCAATACAAATGTGGCGTCCGTGAATTTTTCCTCCTGGAGCAGATTCTCTGCCTGCTCAAGAAGAGATTCAATTTTCTGTTCATCTTCTGAGATATGCTTAGTTTCAGGTTCTGAATGCTTAACCCGCTTTTTCTCCTCCTGCCTGTACCGCTCCTCTTCGATCTGCATGAGTATCTGCTGGGCTTCCACGTGAAGAGGATTAGTGCGGAAGATCTCGTTTACCTCTTCTTCGGCGGCATCGAGCTCTTTAACGGTCAGGAAATCACGCGCTTTAAAAAGATGATCCTGGATTGAACGCTTCGTTTCCTCTTCTTTGTTGTCCCTTTGTACAGGCGGGCGCTGCTGCGGATCAAGTTTTGCGATTTCGGCAAGCTCTTGCTCGGCTTTTTCAATAGCGCCTGCTTCGAAGAAAATTTCTGCACGCGTATAATGGGCGGCAATTTTTTTGTTTCGCTCTTCTTCCATTCTTGCCTGATCACTGAAAAGACGCTGTTTTGTCTCCTCAATTTTTTTTGCTTCGCGGAATTCTTCCTCTTCACGCTTAACTGCAACAGTACTTTGCTGTGATAACGATACCTGCTGTGCAGTTGCCGAGGGCTGGGCAAGTTCAGGTATGGAGTCTATGAGTATTTCGTATACCTCGATCTCTCGCGCTACATCCTTGAGTTCCAAAGAACCCATTCTGTAAACCTGAATCGGCAGTAAATTTTTTATGTGCTCGTATACATCCGAGGATATACAGATGCGGTTAGGCTCGGTCATTGCTTCGATCCGCGAGACGATCGCTGTATCCGCTCCCAATATGTCGCCATGGCGTACGACTGTCTCACTTATATGAATGCCTATGCGGATTCTTATTGTGTCCGATTCCATTTTGCCGCGGTTAAAGTTCCAAAACCTTTTCTGTATCTCTACCGCGCATTTTACAGCATTGACGCCGCTTGGAAATTCTACCATAAAAGAATCGCCAAGTGATTTAAGCACTTTCCCGTCAAACTTTGCTGTAAGAACTCTTATTAATGCATCATGGGTTTTCAGAAGATCAAATGCGCGGACTTCATCTTCAGAGAGTTTTTTGGAAAATCCCGCAATGTCTGTGAACATGATTGCAGAAATTTTTTGCGTTCGTATTTCTGATGGATTGGTCATATAATCATGCTCCTAGTTCAGATACAAGTCTATATCCGCTATATCACTTAAAGATAGTGCGGTAGGAGAAGAATGTCAATAATGTCTTTAATGAAGTTTAGTAAAAATTGTCTTTTAAAGGGGATGAATCGTTGAAATATCTTTAATTGTCTTTCTTAAGATAATATTTTTGCACATATTCGCCTACCATCCTGTCTGTACTAAACTGCGATATCAGTGTCTGCATAGCGTTTCGGACACGTTTTAGCCATTTACGGGGTATGTCCTGTCCATCCCGATCGTAGAATTCCGGAACGACCGATTCTGTAATCAACTGAACTAAACTCCCAAAATCGCGTTCGTCCTGAGTCTCGAGATCTGCGTCGTTTGAATCATCGCCGATTTTCCAGCCGTTTTCTTCGTTGTAAGCCTCACGCCACCATCCGTCCATAATGCTGAGGTTAAGTCCACCATGTATTGTAACCTTCATACCGCTGGTTCCGCTGGCTTCGAGCGGACGCCGCGGATTATTCAGCCATACATCAACTCCTGAAATAAGATAACGCGCAACTTTTATATCGTAATTTTCAAGAAAAACAACCTTGCCGGTTAATTGAGAATGGCGTGTTATCTCGATAATGTTTTGTATAAATCTTTTGCCTTCGTTGTCGCGCGGATGCGCCTTTCCGGCAAAAATTATTTGAACAGGACGCTGTGCATCGGCAAGGAGGGGAATCGTTTTTTCCAGATGTCTGAATATCAGCGGAGCCCGTTTGTATGTGGCAAACCTGCGTGCAAAACCTATTGTTAAAGCATCGGGGGACAAAATATTACTTGATGCATATGATGCTTCTGCCTGACAGCTCTGATGTTCTGCATGCCTGCGTCTCGCATATTCAACAAGACTACGGCGCAGGTTATATCGCAATGCCCATAATTCTTCGTCGGTTGCTAATTCGTCGTTTGCTATTTTCTTCCAGAATTTAGGTTCCATTAATTTATCGGTCCAGTCCGAACCCAGCCGCCTGTTCCAAAAACTATGAGCGTACGCAGTTGCCCAGCTCGGCGTGTGTATGCCGTTTGTAATGTATCCGATTGGTACTTCATCCACGGTTTTGCCGGGGAAAATGCTCTTCCACATCTCTCTGCTGACATGTCCATGCAGTTCGCTTACTCCGTTTGAAGCGCGCGACATTTTTATTGCCAGAACGGTCATAGTAAACTGCTCGTTTGTATCGGCAGGATTTATTCTTCCGTAGGACATCATATCTTCATGAGTCAATCCCGTCGAGTTCCAGAATTTACCGAATGTGTAAGACATCAATTCAGAATTAAACCTGTCATGTCCCGCCGGAACCGGCGTATGTGTTGTAAAAACACACTTTGAGCGAACTACCTGTTCTGCCTCTTCACGTGTTTTGCCTGATTTCAATTCCTGGTTCAACAGCTCAAGCACAAGAAATGCAGAATGCCCTTCGTTCATATGATAAACAGAGGGTAAAATTTTTAATGATTGGAGGAGCCGCACGCCGCCTATTCCGAGAATGCTTTCTTGGCCAATTCGCGTGTCTATGTTGCCGCCGTAGACAGTAGATGTGAGGTTTTGAAAGTGCTGATCGTTTTCAGGAAGATTCGTATCAAGAAGGAAGAGAGTAACCCGACCGACTTGCACTGCCCACGTCTGGAAATATACCGTGCTGTGTCCAATCTCGATAGAATTTAGCAGCCTGCCGCCTTCCGGCTGGAGAACAAGTTCAAGTGGAAGATTATCCGGGATATTTGCAGGATAAAATTCTTCCTGCCAGCCGTCGGCATTCAGTTTCTGCTGAAAATAACCCTGACGGTAGAAAAGTCCGATTCCGATAAAAGGTATACCCAAGTCGCTTGCTGACTTTGTATGGTCGCCGGAAAGTATTCCGAGTCCGCCCGAATATATAGGCAATGATTCATGCAGTCCGAATTCAGCGCTGAAGTACGCAACAGGATCTTTCAGTGCCGCCGCATGTCGCTTTGACCAGGTCGATTTTTCCGACATATATGATTCAAAATTTTCCAGAACAGCATGAACTCTTTTTGAAAAATTATGATCACGCAGTCGTGCTTCCAGTTCACGATCAGATATTTCATTCATCACTGCTGCGGCATTATGGTTCGATCTCTGCCATACAAAAGGGGATAGTTCTTTAAATAATCTGCATGCTTCCGGATTCCAGGTAAACCAGAGATTTCTCGAAAGCATTCGTAAGCGCACAGAAAGATGTAAATGCGAAGGATTTTTTGATTTAGAAATAATAGGCATTGGAATTATGTGGATGCTCTGTTTTTGATTTATAAGAATGCAAAAAAATTGCCAATAAAACCAGAAAGAAAATAGGCGGTTTTTTAAGTAATGTAAATAGAACTACGGATCAAAATAAATTTTCGAGTAATCAATTTGGATAAGTGTAATATTATAATTTTTCTTGATTTTGATAAATGTAATTATTAGCTTAAAAGAAAAAGCCAAGGGGATATCGCCAATAATATCTGAAGTAAATGTATTTATGAGAATACATCAGAGATATTATCTCTATGCATATCAACGATTATTATTTATAAGCCTAATTAGAATAAAAAAACAAGACTGGGAATGGCGACTGTATCTTAATTACCAGCTGATATTGCCATTCAACAAATTATATAATGCGCTTTTAAGTAAAAACATTTTGAATATAACTCGGGGTGAGAAGATGAAAAAATCAATATTATTAATTTTCCTGCTGTTTGAAAATTATGCTATAGCACAGACAAATATCCAATTTTTAAAGGAAAAGTTCTTTAATAGTGGAGATCAGAAACTTGGCGGCGAGTGTGTTCTTATAAGTTCTATGCTTAGCGTAGAAGGTGAAATATCAATGAAGACATTTGAAATAGAATTGCCTATTGATGGAGAATATTTTCTTTCTGCGTGGGTGATGAACACAAGTATAATCAAGAAGAATAATGGATTAAAGTTATATATTGATGAGCAGAAAACACATGCAGGGAATCTTAATCCTCAGAAAGAAGGATGGCAAAGCTCGAAGCTATTAACTAATGGTAATTCTAAAACAGCAAAGCTTTCACTCGGTGCTGGTAAACATTTTTTAACTTTTTACTCAAGTATTCCCGAGGTGCCTCCTGTCGATTTTATTAAACTTACAAAAGAAGAATCTAATGTAGAATTTTCAGACGAACGATGGATGAATTATTTTGAAGCAGCTAAAAAGAAATTACTTGTCCCTGAAGATTTCGATTTGATTAATGATTCATTGAAGAATCAAAATCTGATGAGGGTTTTACCTAATCCGCGTGGAACATATGATCATCAAGTAGATATTACCTTTACCTATACTTCTTTTTTTTATCTATATCTTAATCCAGGAACGACAGTGTTTGAAACGAAAAGACCTGATCCTTATGGTTCAAATCCTGTAATGCATTTATTTAATATGCAAGATCCTGTCAACAAAGGATCATGGGGGAAATGATAATGGAGGACAAGGTTATCAGGCAAAAATTATCGCTAACATTCAATATGCTGGTTATTATTGTATTCTTATAAGATCTTATTTTTCTAATACTTCTCAGACGACAAATCTTTATTTAAATGATAATTTGTATGCTTCAAATATTGTTATAGCAGGATCAGGTTTTAGATGCGACCATACAGAAACAGCTATAATAAATTATTTTACCTGCTTTCCAACGGGTGATCCGAGGCTTTGGATTGAAAGTTATGAAACAGGTTTAAACGGAAGAATTCTTGGTTATAATGACGATTATGCTGGTTCAGGTGATTTTATTTGGCAACAAAATGCACGAGTGAAGAAATCCTATAGTCAAAGAATGTGGAATTGCTTTGTTACGTCTGCCAGTACTTATTATCCGACTGGTACCTGTGATTTATATATGAGATGTAAAAATTACACTGGGCGTTTACTTAGCCCATATTTTAAAGCAGATGATGCAATTTTGTCAGCGAGAAAAACAGATCAGACACCGGGATCTGATCCAGGCTGGCCATATACTTGCTATGGTTGGGCAGGTGGAGTTACTTCTTACGTTATTGATCCAGCTCAACCGGGTCAAATTTTTCACTGGGATACAGGGCGGGATGAACCAAATTATTGGTATGATCCGACCAGTGATACTCATAGCTTTGACAATTTTTACGGCAATAATCCTGTTCCAAGATATGCTGGTGCCTGGTCTTACACAAATGCAGGTGCAACTGCTGCAAATAGCTTAATAGATTTATATTGGAAAATTGATCATTATAGTCATGCTGCTGTTAATTCAAGATGGCAAAGTAATCCTAACTTAGAACCGGCTAACGGATATCCGCATGGCTATGACTGGGAAAGTAAAGACGGAGATTATGAAAGATTTTTTCATCCTAGATATGCATTACAATCCCACTTTGGGTACATCACACGTTATTATAAATTTGGCGGTTTATCTAAAAATTCGTTATCAAAAAGTACTTCAGAATATATAACTGATGAAGAGTCAATAAAAAGAGGGTTGTCAAAAGTAGATAAGACCACATTAACTGATGATGAATTATTCATAATTATGGATCTCAAAGAAAAATTCTTGAAAGATTCAGAAATTAACGAATTTAATAGCAAGTATAATGCTTGGAGGGCAACTTGGTCTAGTCCAGAGATAAGTACTCAGAGTAGTTTGATAAGTCATGCAGAATCAGAAGAATATTTTGATTTCATTTATTACTGCCTTTCGGCTGGTAAAAAAGTACTACCCTTATTGATAGAAAAATTGAATTTTGAGAAACAGTTTTATGTAATTATGCCGATGATAGATCTGACATATAAGGGAAATAAAAAGGTAATGGATGATATTTTGAATGAAAACAGTAATAATCTTTATACTGAAGAAGGAGTATTTGTTATCTACACTCAGCAAGGTAATTGGTTAAAATACGGTAAAAAACTACTTGAAGATTTTGATAAATACAAGGATTTTACTCCTTCTCCCAGGTTAGGAGACAGTAAACCAAAAAGGATTGCAGTCGATTCTGAAAACGAATTCATGATTAAGAACTATCCAAATCCTTTTAATCCATCAACTCAAATAAGCTATTATATTGCTTCCGAAAGTAAAATATCTATTAAAATATTCGACATACTCGGTAAAGAAGTTATTGCTCTTATTGACAATGAGTTTCAAACCGCAGGTTGGCATAATACACAATGGAATGGAAGAGATATCAGTGGAAGTTCTGTATCATCTGGAATTTATTTCTGCCGTATTATTTGTAATTCCCAAGTACAAACGGTCAAAATGATGTTGATGAAGTAAAAAACTAAAAATATTGTCTTCTAAAATAATCGCGTTTTCATATACTGGTTATTAGAAGTCTTTTTGGATTATGGATAATTTGGAGCTTTAATGAAAAAGAATATTATAAAAATACAAAACTTCTTCATACCAGGAAATGATTTCATCCTGCTATCCTTGGTTCTGATACTATCAGTTATCTCTACATCCAAAACATTCAGTCAGCAAGACACAGTTTATGTACAAAGCGATATACCCCCCAGCGAAGGAAATCTTAATTTAGCAGTGAAAATTATTGCTGATGCAGGAAAACTTTCCAGCACCGTATTTGTACTCGAACCTAATGGCTATTATGTTCTTACTGACTCAATACTAGTACCTGCAGGGGAAGGCCTAACAATCATTGCTCCTGAGCCGGGACCAACACAAGAAACAGCGCCGCCGCAAATACTCAGCGCAGCCGGTTCCAGTGAATATATTTCTCCTGTGAGAGTTATGATCAGATGCTTTGGAAATATAACACTTAAAAACCTTTGGCTATTGTTTGCAAATACTAACGGATGGCAAACAAGTGCTAATATTCAAATTGAAAACAGTCCCGAATTTATTAGTGAACAAGTCGGGATTTTTGAAAATGTAATTTTTGATTTTTCTAAAATTCCGGCTGATGGAAGCGGGGCTGTGGGAATTGCATCAAAACATTTTAAAGGAATATTTAAAAACTGCTACTGGAAAAATTGTACAGACTCGCATTTCAGATATTATGGCAGAGCAGTTTCTTTTCCCTATTATTATAATGCAAGTTCTGATTGGCATATTGATAGTTTAATCTTTGAGAATTGTACATTTGCCAACATTGGATATGTTTATTCCCAGCAACAGAGTAATGATGGAAAATTCAATTATGCAGACTATGTAAGATTTAACCATTGTACATTCTTGAACACCATGATGTACACACTGCAATCCGGATGGTGGTATAAGACAGCTGTTACAAACTCCATCTTTGTCAATACTTATATGTTTGGATATATCCCCGCATATGAGGGATTTGGATATACAGGTGGAGAGCTAAATGGCGGAACGATCAGAATTGACAGCATTTTATCGTTCGGTTTTGAGGTTCCATTCAACGAACAGGGTCGCCGTATACTGTTTACAAACAGCAGTTATTATATAGAAAAATGGCTTTCAGATTGGATGTATAACAATCCTTACAGCATTCAAAAAAGACAGCAAGGGCGATTAAGTGAAATCCCTGTGCCTCAGCCCATTTTAAATCCTACCACACTTTCATTTTTTGATTCAACTGAAAATGGGAATAAGGTATTTCCATATATGAATAGAGCAGTGATCTATGATTCCGTGGATCCTAGATTTATTCTTCCACCCACTGATTCATTAGCTATTAAAGAATTCCTGATTCGGAAATGGGATTCCGGTAGCGCAGATTATCACTGGCCGTGGAAGCCTGAGAATACCATAAATCATCTGTGGCCATTGGAAGAGAACCTTGCGTACACAAATGATACTTTAAAAACAGGAGGTATGGGCGATTTTCCATTGGGTGATTTATACCGATGGTGGCCGGAAGAATATGCAGAATGGAAATTGCAGGAAGAAAATGAGAATGCAAGAATTTCATATTGGCTGGAGGCCGGAAAAGATACTGCTATTACCGATGTAACAGAAAAAACTAACAGAATTAAAGGATTTGAGTTATTGCAGAATTATCCTAATCCCTTTAATCCAACTACAGTGATAAGTTATAAGTTAAAAGTAAGAAGTAAGGTAGGATTAAAAATATATGATATTCTTGGGAGGGAAATTGCCACTCTTGTTAATGAAGAAAAACCAGCAGGTATCTATAGAATAAATTTTTACGCAGAAGACATTCCAAGCGGAGTTTACTTTTATCAGTTGAAAGTAAAAAATTCTACAGAAACAAAAAAACTTATATTAATAAGATAAATAGAGATAAGCGATAGTATATAAAGTAAGTATCAGGTTAAAAAAATGCGCGGACAAAACTATCCGCGCATTATTATACATAATAACAAATATTTGTTTTATCAGCTCTTGTTATTCAAAGAATCCAGGATACATCGGGCTGTATCTCGTGCAATAAGCAGTTCCTCGTTGGTCGGAATAACGAATACCTTAACACGGCTTTTCTTCGTATTGATTTCGCCTTCTTTTCCTCCGGTCATTTCCTTGTTGAGATTCTCATCGATTTCAATACCGAGCCATTCGAGGTTTGCACAAACACGCTGCCTGATTCTGCATGCGTTTTCTCCAATACCTCCCGTAAATATTAATGCATCGGCTCCGTTCATTTCTGCCAAATACGATCCAATGTATTTCTTTGCGCGCTGTGCAAAGATATTAACGGCAAGCGTTGCACGCCGGTCCTGATGATCATTAGCCTCGGCAAGTAAATCGCGCATATCGTTGGTTAATCCGGAGATGCCGAGAAGTCCCGACTGCTTATTCAGCAGTGTATCTATTTCATTCATTGACATTCCTTCTTTATGAGAGAGGAATTCAATTACAGCTGGGTCTATATCACCGCTTCGCGTTCCCATTACAAGCCCTTCCAGCGGTGAGAGTCCCATCGAAGTATCAAAAGAAGCACCTTTCTTGATGGCACAGGCCGAGCATCCATTGCCGAGATGCAGTGTTATAACATTGGTCTCATCCGGTTTCTTTCCGGTCAACTGCCGGTAGCGGTATGCTACATAGCGGTGGGACGTGCCATGGAAACCGTATCTCCTTATTTTATGCCTGCGGTACAGCTGGTAGGGGATTGCATATAAAAACGACGTTTCCGGCATTGTTGAATGGAATGAGGTGTCAAATACAACAACTTCCGGAATGCCGTCGCCCAAAAGTTCGCGGGCGGCATTAATACCCTTAAGATTTGCCGGATTATGCAGGGGAGCTAAATCAATGCAATCTTCGATACCGCGAATAACTTCATCCGAGATGATTGTTGATTTTGTGAAATGCTCGGCACCGTGAACTACACGATGGCCTACTGCATGAATATCCGCCAGTGACTGGATCTCGGGGATCTGCGAGTCCTTTGAAATGATCCATTTGACAACATGATCGAGTGCTGACCGGTGGTCTCTTAACGGGGCTGCATGTTTTACAACAGGCCTGCCGGTCGCTTGCATTGTAACAAGAGCCTGACTTCCAATCCGCTCGATCAGGCCTTTGGCAAGCTGTTTGTCGGCATCCTTCTCAATCTTTTCGAGATCTGTCTGGATAATCTGAAATTTTAGAGAAGAACTGCCGCAGTTTAATACGAGTATATTCATTTGTTCTGTCTGGTATTTAAAATGATAAAAATAATAGCAATCGATATTTCATTGCTATATAAATTATATTATAACGTACGGCTTTGTTGCTGAAAACTCAAGAAATAAGCGTTTCATTTTTCAGTTATTTTGAGCTATCTTGATTCAGATAACATCTAAAAAAAAACCTGTTCGGCATAGAATGAAGAAATTCACACTTAAAACGCTTCCCGGTGATCACCTTCATCTTGTTCAGCCCCAGCACCTGCGTATTAATTATAAACAGGAAATAAATCCGGCGCAGTATGAAGCCGTGACATCAGTTAACGGCCCGCATCTTATTATCGCCGGAGCTGGAACAGGGAAGACCCGCACGATTGTATACCGCGTTGCGTATCTGGTCGAGCTCGGTATTAAACCCGATTCGCTGCTCCTGCTGACATTCACGCGAAGAGCGGCGCAGGAAATGCTCAGGAAAGCATCGATCCTTCTCGACAGCAGATGCGAACAGGTTTCAGGCGGAACGTTCCATTCTTTTGCGAATAGCGTACTGCGAAAACATGCGGGCCGCCTGGGATATGAAAACAACTTCACGATACTCGATCAGGCTGATGCTGAAGATGTTGTAAACCTGATCCGTACACGCATGAAATACGATACGAGAGAGAAACGATTTCCACGTAAAGAAACGTTATATGATCTCTACAGCCGGTCGCTGAATACGGTAACGCCCGTGAAAGAACTTCTGGCCGCGGATTACCCGCAGTATATGGAGATAGAGAATGATATCACTGCCCTTCATAATGCCTACGTCAAATACAAACATGAGCATAACCTGATGGATTATGACGATCTGCTGTTGAATTTTGCACTTCTGCTCAGACAGGAAGAAGCAGTGCGTGCAGCCCTCTCCGAGCATTATAAGTACATTATGGTTGACGAATACCAGGATACAAACAAACTGCAGGCAGAAATAGTAAAACTGCTCGCATCCAAACACAGGAATTTAATGGTAGTCGGTGATGATGCACAATGCATTTATTCTTTCAGGGGTTCGACTATCAGAAATATCCTGACATTCAGCGAAGAATTCAATGATTGCAGGATAATCAAGCTGGAAGAAAATTACAGAAGTACTCAGCCGATTTTGAATTTAGCAAATGAAATAATCGTACGCGGCAGGGAGAGGCTGGGCAGTTGAATGTACGCTAAACAGCTCTATACTAAAAAATCGGGCGGAAATCTTCCGCAGCTTGTTTCAGCGCAGACAGAGAACCAGCAGTCGAGGTATGTAGTACAGAAGATATTGGAATTCCGTGAAATGGGCATACCGCTCGAAGAGATGGCGGTATTGTTCAGGTCTTCGTTTCATTCGTTCGATCTTGAAATCGAGCTGGCTAAAGCGAATATCCCGTTTTTAAAGTTCGGCGGATTTAAATTTATAGAAACGGCGCATGTTAAAGATGTTGTGGCATACCTGAGAGTGCTTGAGAATCCCAAGGATGTCGTATCATGGAACCGTATTCTTCTGCTTATAGACGGCGTGGGTCCCCGCACGGCGGAAAAGGTCGTGGACGATATTCTGAAAAGGCGTGTCGGCCTGGTAAAGGAATTCAAGGAGGCTGTAACCGCAACGACAAAGTTCTGGATGGAATACGGCGGTTATCCGGAAAATGTCCGTAAATTATTCGATGTGCTGAAAGAAATTGTATCGCCTGATATTCCTCCGGCTGAAAAGACATCTCTTATTCTGCAGTATTATGAGCCTATACTTCGGGCTCGCTATGAAGATCATCTTAAACGGAAAAAAGACCTGGAAACATTTCAAAATATTACAGAACGCTACAGGTCGGTTGATGAATTACTGACGGATTTGGCTCTTGAACCGCCTAATGAAAGTATTGCCGATATTGAATCGCCGGGCCCGGAAACTGAATACCTTACGCTCTCAACAATTCACAGCGCTAAAGGATTGGAATGGAATACTGTTTTTGTAATCTACGCGCTTGAAGGTAGATTCCCTGTAATGCGGGCTGCGGCAAGCGATGAAGAGATGGAAGAAGAACGCCGGCTTATGTATGTTGCCTGCACGCGTGCAAAGGAACATTTAATTATTACATATCCGATGAATATTTACGACCGCGAGAGCGGCTTGATATTAACAAAACCTTCACGTTTTATTGAAGGTATCGGCGAGCACCTGCTGGAACCATGGGTCGTTGATTAATCCATGATTGCACTATTACATGTCAGGTAAAATGTAATCTTATCGAAAATCCATTAAATCCGATATATCCGATGAACTTATCAATACGTACTTGCTTCGTCCTGTCGCGGGATTGATAGTATGGGTGCTTTATTATACACCTGTTACAGCAAATCAGGTGACTATAGCGTCTATAATATCCGGACTTGCAGCCGCATTTTTTTATTTAGAGGGTACTCCGGGTGCATTTGTAACAGCAGGACTGCTGATCACGCTTAAGGATTTGCTCGATTCTGCCGACGGTCAGCTCGCAAGGGTAAAACAGCAATCGAGCCGTACAGGCAGATTCTTGGATTCTATCGGTGATTTTGTAGTTAATGCCGCAGTGTTCAGCGCGATTGGCTGGGTTCTTTTTCAATCCGGCAGCAGCTTGTGGATGCCGTTGCTAGCGGTGTCAGGCCTTCTGGGAATTACACTGAGAGTTTCATACCACGTTTTTTACCAGGTAAAATATCTTCATTTGCAGGATGAGTATTTAAACAATCGTTCGTCTGAAGAAATTCAGGCAGAGGATTTGAAAAAGGGCGGCATCGAATTGACGCTGCAGCGGATTTTCATTTTTATTTACGGCTGGCAGGACCGGCTTATGGCGAAAATCGATAATTGGTGCTCCGGCAGCAGGCCGGGTAAATCCGATAAAAGCGGAGATGATCGCCGGCTGGATAGTATAATACACAATTGGTATTCAGATAAAACTTCTTTGCGTATCTCCGGTCTGCTTGGTTTTGGCACAGAGTATTTTTTATTGATGGTGTGTTCGGTCCTGTACAGGATTGATGTATATCTCTATCTTAATTTATTTCTGATGAACTCGATACTTATTATCTCCATTCTTTACAAAAGATATGTCCTGATAAAAAAACTGCCGGCCATAACAGGCCGGCAGGGAGAAGAATAATGATCGCTGTAAGATTATCCTATATTCTATACAACAGCCATCGTAGGTATTTGTTTTGCGGAGACCTTTTTTAACTGCTTAAATCGTTTTAGTTTTCCTTTTAATGTGGATATCAGTGTCTGTTCTGATATGGGTTTCATCAGGTAATCGTCCACGCCGAGTTCCTTCCCTGTTCGTATAAGAACTTCGTCCGTGAGACCCGACAGGAAGATGAAAGGAACGCTTTGAATATGTTCCAGCTCCTGTATTTTTTCATAGAATGTAAAACCGCCCATTGTAGATGTCTCGAGATTGATATCACATAGAATCAGATCCGGAACGAATTTACGGAGCAGTGCATAAGCTTCGTCCGAGGTTGATAAGGCCGTAACGTCAAATCCATTATCTTCCAGCGATGCTGCAAGCAATTCCAGAAGGCGTGTATCGTCATCAACAACAAGAATCCTGTTCCTTTGCTTATGCTGGATTACATTCATAAGCTGAGTCTGAATTTGTACATGCTCTTCTGCTGATATTTTAAACAAGTGCTGTATACTTGTAAGGAAGCTGATATCCGACAGCACAATCGGATCTGTCGATAAATGCTTGATGATAACATTCTTGTAGCATTCCCGCCTTACATTTTTTTCTATTCCTTCATGTTCTGCATCCGTAATTTCCAGTAATGTCCTTAATTCGTTTAAACGCCGTTCTCCTTCCTCTGTTGGTGCCCCGTCATTCCACATATCAGCGAGTGTTTTGCGGTAGGATTCCAGTTCTATGCTTCGATCGACGACACGGTCCTGCTGGGGTTCTCTTTCCTTTTTCGTAGTATCTATTGATTTATCCAGCGGAAACGGAGGCAGAGGTTTTTTTGGCGCAATGTACGCCGGTTTAAGGTCGGCCTGAACAGGTTTTGGCAAAGGTGCAGACGGTAATTCTTCTGTTGTCGGTTTTACAGCAACCGGCTGTATATTCTCCTTGCGGCGGTTAATTTCCGCCAGCCGCTCGATGTCTTTTCTCATGTTTATTATACGCTCTTCTAAAGCGAATGCATATACGTTCCTCGGATCTATTTCCTTAGCTTTGCCGATTTCTCTTTCCGCATGGTCTAAATCGCCTTTACGGATAAGCTGATCCACACGTTTTAGAACTTCGCTGACGATTTTCTTATTGTCATCGCGAGGCGTCAGTTCGTGGGATGACTGGAACGTCTGCTGAGGTATATTTTGATTACTCATTTTCGTTTTCCTTATTTTATCTTTCGTTTAGTCTAGCATCAATAACCGTTCCGCTCTGCACAGAACATTGTCCAATGCCGATAAATTAAGCAAACGTTGAAAATCGATTGAATTTAAGGTTTTTTTTAAGGGAAAGTTACTTGTCCATCAGATTTATGCTTAGAGCATTGTAGAAAAGTAACAGCCAATATATGGAAATCTGCCCAATATGATGATTCTCAGAAATACGGCAAATATTACAAATTACCTCAACAGAAAGCCGAATTCTGCGGAGAGGAAGAATTCCTCAGCTGTCTAAAACGTTTTAATTTACCATGCAGTGTCGAGAGAAGTGTGTTTCTGGAGACAGGCTTCAACAGATAATCGTCTGCGCCAAGTTCTTTTCCGGTCCATGCAAGTTTTTCATCCATCAATCCTGTCAGAAAAATAAAAGGAATATTCTGAAGATTCTTATGCGCCTGGACTTTTTCGTACAGAACGAAGCCATTCATCGTTGAAGTTTTCAGATTGATGTCGCAAATAATAAGATCGGGCGTCATTTCATGCAGAAGTTTGTACGCGTCATCCGATGTTTGCACTGCAATGACATCAAATCCTTCATCTTTCATTGAACCGCTTATCATATTCAGAAACTCGTCATCGTCGTCAATGACAAGGATTTTATCCCGCTGTTTTTGTTGTTTTGTCTGCAGGGAAGGACCAAGGATCAATAAGTGTTCTTCAACCGAAACGCCGAACTCTTTTTGTAGTTTTGTCAAATTATCTGAATCCACCGTGGTGACCGGCCCTCTGCCGAATTGCTTGACAAAGGCATTTTTGTAACAGGAATATTTAATTTCCTTTTCCATCTCTTTATGCTCGGAATCGGAAATCTCCAGCACAGTCCGTAATTCCTGCAAATGCCGCTGTTCTTCGTTCGATAAAGCCCCGTCATACCACGATTTTGCCAGTGCTTCACGGTAGCAGTTGAATTCTATACTGCGGTCATTTGCCGGATCTGGTTTTTGGACCTGCGGTTTTTCCGATTTTGGTGCCGGTTTTTTAACTTCTGCATTTTGGGGGGGAATACTGCTTTGCTTCTGTGCCGAAGCAACGGACATTATTGCGTCCAGCGGCGCTAACGGAAGATGTCCAGCCGGAGCCTGCGGTACAACAACTTTATTGGTCGCAGCCGGAATAACAGGTGATTTTTTAAACTGCTCTTTTGCAGTCTTATTGGCATTCAGTAATTCTCCCTGCGCACGATCAAAGTCACCGCTCTGAATTAACTGGTTCGTCCGTTTGAGAATTTCACTTATTAATTTTGAAGGTTCATTCTGGGCGGGACTTGCCGGTTGTTCTGGCGGAGTGTTTGACTTTGTCATAGCATTACTCCTTTACATTTACAATAACACTTCTGAACAAATATCTATACAATCGTATCAAAACCTTGTGCCAGCTATCACAAACTTTTTACTCACGCTGAAAGTTAGTATTAATTTTGGAAAATACAAGAGGGGGCCGGATTAAGAAAAAACTGGCGGCAGAATATTGAGAATCTCCTTAAAAATCGGCTGTTTTTACTGAGGTGTAAGAGCTATTTAGCAAGAGCTGCAGAAGCGGCGATTATCGAGTTTGTCCCTGCAGCCAGTATTTCCTTTGCACAGGAATTTATCGTAGCCCCGGTTGTAATAATATCATCCACAAGAAGACAGGTTTTTCCGGAAATTTTTTTTGATGCATCCGGAAGTATCTCAAATGCATCTTTCATATTCAGATAGCGCTCTTCTATATTCAATTTTGTCTGTGTTTGCGTGTATCGCTTTCTCCTGACTATATCACAGGCCGCCGGTTTGCCGGTTACTCCGGCAATTCCGCGTGCGATATATTCAGATTGATTGTATCCGCGTTCCCGGTATTTTATACGGTGAAGCGGTACCGGCACAATTACATCAAATGATATCTCCCAATCAGCGATCAGATTCCCGATTTTTTCTCCCAGATTTATACCCAGGGATCTGTACTCCCTGTACTTCAGTGCATGCGCTATATGCCGCGTCGGACCTTCTCTTTCAAATATATAGCATGATACTAAATCGTCTATACTGCCGGATGCGATCAATCTGTTGCGGGTTTCCCAGTAGAGAGGGTGGTCTTTTGTTACTGTTTTAACTGCATCCCAGCAGCTGCTGCATATCTTTTGGCTGTTGTCCGAAAGAAGAGAGCTGCATGAAATGCATATAGGCGGATAAATGAAATCGAGCAAGGGGTTTATTATAAATCTGCTTATTTTCATGGATATGATCAATTATGTAAAATGGCGCGATAAAAAAAAAACAGACTTATCCCTGTATGCACGGCGGATAAGTGAAGCGTTAAAAAAAATCAAAGAAAGAATGCTGTTACTTTTAAAAAAAATCAGCTTTTCTTCTCAAGTTTCTCAATCTCATCCCGTAATTCGGCGGCGCGTTCGAATTCAAGGTCTTTTGCCGCCTGTCTCATTTCAGCTTTTAATTCATCGAGCAGGTCTTTTTTCTGGCCGCTTGTCAGATATTTTGCTACTGTTTCCGCGATTGCACGCGGCTTTGCTTTCTGATAGCGCTCGTCCCGTTTCATTTTAACATCGGCGATCGATGTTGAAGCCAGAATTTCTTCAACCGTTTTATAGATTGTTACTGGAGTAATATTATTCTTCTTATTGTATTCGATTTGTTTTGTTCTTCGCCGGTTTGTTTCGCCGATCATACGTTCCATGGACCCGGTTATTCTATCCGCATAAAGAATGACTTTTCCGTTTACATTGCGTGCTGTTCGGCCTGCGGTTTGTATGAGCGAGCGCTCGGAACGCAAAAAGCCCTCTTTATCTGCATCGATTATTGCCACCATAGAAACCTCGGGCAGGTCGAGTCCTTCCCGCAAAAGATTTACACCGACCAGAACATCGAACTCACCAAGCCTTAAATCGCGCAGTGTTTCAACACGCTCCAGTGCGTCGACTTCAGAGTGGATGTAGCGCACATTGATTCCTATATTTGTCAGGTATTCAGTCAGGTCTTCAGCCATCCGTTTCGTGAGTGTAGTGACTAATGTCCGTTCTTTGCGTATTGTGCGTGTACGGATTTCTGCGATCAAATCGTCTATCTGGTGTTTGCTGGGACGCACTTCAACATCCGGATCAATCAGGCCTGTCGGGCGGATAACCTGTTCGACGACGACTCCTTTGCATTTTTCCAATTCATACGGTCTCGGCGTAGCACTGACGAAAATGATTTGTTTTTCCATTGCTTCCCATTCATCGAATGTCAGTGGACGGTTATCGAGAGCGGAAGGGAGGCGGAAGCCGTACTCAACGAGGGTTGTTTTCCGCGAGCGGTCGCCGGCATACATGCCTCCGATTTGAGGCACGGTGACGTGCGATTCATCGATTATGGTAAGGAAGTCCTTGGGGAAATAATCCAGCAGACAGGACGGACGCGATCCGGGCGGTCTTCCCGCGAAATGACGCGAATAATTTTCTATTCCCGAACAATATCCGACTTCACGAAGCATTTCCATATCGAACCTGGTACGTTGTTCAAGCCGCTGTGCTTCAACAAGTTTTCCAAGAGAACGGAATTCCTCGACCCTCTCGCGTAATTCCTTATAAATATCATCCCTCGCCCGCTCAATAGTCTCGCGCGAAGTGATGAATTGTTTTGCAGGATAGATCATCTCAAAATCGGTCTCGCCGACCACCCTGCCGTCTGTTTTATTGATGTAAGATATGCGTTCAATTTCGTCGCCGAAGAATTCTATACGTACGGCTTCTTCGTTCTCGTAGCTGGGTATTATTTCAACAACATCGCCGCGAACACGGAATGTACCGCGCGCAAACTCATAGTCGTTTCTTGTATACAGCAAGTCAATTAAACGTTTAAGTAAACCCTGCCGGCCGGGATGCTCTCCTTTTTTCAGTATAAGAGTCTGCTTGATCCATTCATCCGGTGCGCCGATGCCGTAAATGCAGCTGATCGAAGCGACGACTATGACATTCGGGTCGCCGCTCAGCAGAGCGCTTGTCGCGCGCAGCCGCAGGCGGTCAATTTCATCATTAACAGAAGAATCTTTTGCTATATATGTGTCTGACGTAGGGATGTATGCTTCAGGCTGGTAGTAATCATAATAACTGATGAAGAATTCAACACGATTTTTTGGAAAGAAGGATTTGAATTCCGCATACAGCTGTGCGGCAAGCGTCTTATTGTGAGACATAACGAGCACGGGCTTGTCGGTTTGCGAGATAACGTTGGAAATTGTAAATGTTTTTCCGCTGCCCGTAACGCCCAGCAGCGTCTGATGCCGGTCGCCCCGTTTGACTCCCTCTGTTAACTGCCGAATTGCCTCGGGTTGATCGCCTGAAGGAACAAGATCTGTAATGAGTTGATACGACATCTGTAATTTTCTTTTTAAAAAATCAGTTATTTGGCAGCGGCGTTTTTATATCATGCGAACAGCCGCTGTTAAATATACGATAAAGCAATTATGTCTTCAACTGCCGAATTTGATGAGGTCTTTTTTTTTGTTATTTTACCTGTGGTATAGGAATTAATTATTTATACGGATTATTAATTTATGAAAGTTGCCCTTGTTCATGACTGGCTTACAGGGATGCGAGGCGGAGAGAAGATACTCGAGGTCTTTTGCGAACTTTTTCCCGATGCCGTAATATTTGCTACTGTGCATAATGAAGGAATGATGTCGCCGGTCATCGAGCAAATGAAAATTAAAACTTCATTCATTCAGCATCTTCCTTTTAAGAAAACAAGATACAGGCATTATCTGCCCTTGATGCCTCTTGCTGTTGATATGCTGGATTTTTCGGAATATGATTTTATTCTTTCCACTAGCGTCGCAGTGGCGAAAGCTGCCGCTCCCGGAAAAAACGCAATGCACATCTGCTACTGCAATACGCCTATGCGGTACATATGGGATCAATATGACGAGTACTTCGCTAAAGGGCGTGCCGGATTTGTTACTCGCATGGCGATGAAGTTAGCTGCGCCTTATCTGCGCCGGTGGGATATCCGTACCTGTGAACGTGTACAATATTTCATAGCAAATTCCAATAATGTTGCAGAACGCATTTCGCGGATTTATCATAGAGCATCCGACGTGATTTATCCGCCGGTAAACACCGGATTGTTTACGGTATCGTTTAAGGATGACGGGTACTATCTGGTTGTAAGTGCGCTGGTTCCGTATAAGAGAATCGATCTCGCAGTGGAAGCATTTAACAGGTCGGGCGAAAAGCTCCTTGTAGTCGGTTCGGGGCCCGAGAAAGAAAAACTTGAGAAAACGGCAGGAAAGAATATTGAATTTCTCGGGTGGCAGAGCGATGAAAATCTTGCCCGGTTGTATTCAGGATGCCGCGCATTGATTTTTCCGGGTGTTGAAGATTTCGGAATTGTACCGCTCGAAGCAATGGCAAGCGGGAAACCGGTAGCTGCGTATGCAAAAGGAGGGGCGTTGGAGACTGTTGTGGGAAGCGGCAGTTCGCCGACCGGTGTATTCTTTTATGATCAGACAGTCGAATCGCTTTTAGATGCCGTTAAATCCTTGTCAAAAATGAAATTCGATGCAGATGCAATACGGCGCCATGCAGAAAAATTTGACAGAAAGGAATTCAAGCGGCAGATTGCTGAGTATATTACCGGAAAAATGCAGTCCCGGATCTGCAGATAGAAGTATGCGTAAACTGACTTTCCTTCTTTTTGATTACGTAATCTTGATTTCCAATCCTTCAGCAGCACCTACGCAGTGGATAGTCGATTTTTGAGCAAAGAGCAGTTTTTGTGCATGTTTAACCATTGCATCAACTGCTGCATCGTCATGTGAAGGATCGTGGTGGAATAACGCAAGCTGTTTTACATTTGCTTTTATAGCAAATTCAACAACAGATTCGACAGGAGAGTGGCCCCAGCCGATCTTTGACCTGTATTCATCCAGCGTGTACTGCGCTTCAGCAACGACCAGGTCTGCGCCGTTCAGGAAGTCGATAAATTTCTGATCGAGTTCCGCTCCGTATTGAGATGCAAGCTGGTCTTTCCGTGCAGCGTGAAGTGTGTACCTGTACGGCTCGTTATCGGAAGCGTAAATGAAAGTTTTTCCGTTTTCTACTATTTTATAAGCAAGCGTCATCGCAGGATGATTTATATAAAAAGGCGTCACCTGAATTTCTCCGATACGGAAAGTCTCACGTACTTCCTGCATCACGATTTGAGCGTTAAGGTCGCCTAAAGGAACAGGAAAATATTCCGAATCCATCTGGAATTTTAAAAGATCTCTCAGGCTTTTATCGCGGGCAGGCGGCCCGTATACATAAAGCTGGAAATTCTTTGCATATGCCGGCATAAAGAACGGAAAACCTTGTATGTGATCCCAATGTGTGTGGCTTATAAAAAGATGCAGTGTCATCATCGGCTGAGCTGCAAATTCTTTCATCAGGTGATTGCCGAGATCGCGTATGCCTGTACCCGCATCGAAGATTAGAATTTGATTACCGGCACGTACCTCGACGCATGATGTATTGCCTCCGTATTTTACCGTTGATTTTCCCGGTGAAGGAATAGACCCCCGCGTTCCCCAGAATCGAATATTCATCATGGCTGATTTGCTCGCAAGTTCATGTATAAGGTGGCAATTTCAATTAGTTCCTTGGGTAAAAACGGTTTAACAACATAGGCATCAGCACCTAATTGTATCGCTTTATCTACGTCGGCTTTGTATGATTTTCCGGATGTGACGATAATCGCAGTACGGCGCATGTTTGAATTTGCCCGGAGCATTTTACATACTTCAAAGCCGTGAAGGCCTTCCATCATAAGGTCAAGTATAATTACCGAAGGGGGTTTGACAAGCGCCTGACGGATTCCTTCACCGCCTTCATTGGCAACTGATACTTCGAATCCGTTCTTCTCAAAAATTACCTGTGCAAGACGGCGGTGTGAATCGTCATCGTCTATAATCAATACTGTAGGCTTTTGCTCCGTAGTATTCATCAGTGCCCGTTCTCAATTGTGTCCCTCAACAATTGACTCTTACGAATAGTACGTTGATTTTTTCAAATATGGTATATAAAACTGAAAATTTTGCAGGAATATTTGCCTATGCCGCTTAGCTTACTTTATAGCTGTAATAGATGCATTATTTTTGGGAAAAATATCGTAAAACTTGACAGTCCGGTTAGGGAATCTGCCGGAGGATTGCACTCTCAGATGATATTCAAAATAAATACCGAGGTTGCGGAAATTGTGTATAGATGTGCAGATGGAAAGCAATAGGGAAAAATGTCTCAAATTAGATGAAAGCGGTACGGCTGGTAATAAATTTTTTTCTTATTGAAATCAAAAAATCGCCATTAATCCTTCCGAAAATCTTTCATAACCTGAATATATTCTAGTTTTCGGGGAAATTAACAAATTTACATTACTTGTCCATCATTAGAATGCTACGAGTTATCAGATTCTTTTAAAAAAAACTATTCATTTTACCGCACGTCTAATACTAAGGACTAAGAAATATTGTTATATTTCTTACAAAGCAAAATTGGAACTGTTGAATTCAAAGAAAATAAAAATAAACCGGATAAAAAAATCGGAGTAAATATGAAAAATAGATCAATATGGCTTTCTCTATTTGTTGTTCTTTTTATTTCTCAGAATATGTCTTTATCTCAGAAACTGATGCTGAATGATCTTGAATATTTTGAGACTCGCGGAGTGAATGTCCTTGTATATAGCAACCGATTTGACGGCGTTTTTTTTGATGAAAAAACTGCCGGTATTGAAATCATTCATCACGGGGTACGTACGGCAACAGGTGGTGCGGTTAGGCTGCAAAACACACCTGAACAATGGGATAAGATACCTGATGTAGTCGACCGGAAGGTCGATAAAATAAATAACAGTATAGATGTAATATTACGATACAAAGAATACAGCTTTGATTCCAGAATAAATGTCGCGGCAAACGATAACGGTGTAAAAATTACTGTTCATCTTGACAAGCCGCTTCCGAAAGAACTTGAAGGATATGCGGGATTCAACCTTGAATTCCTTCCGCCATCGTATTTTGAAAATACTTATTTGATCGACGGCAAGCCGGGAAATTTCCCGAAATATCCGGCCGGTAATACAAAAATTGAACCGATAAGTAAAAAAATACCTCAGTTTGCAGGACACACAACTTTTGAAGATAGAGGACGAGATGAATTTATTGTTCCTCTTCCGCTGGCAGCTGGTAAGACCATTGTATTAGCACCGGAAAATCCTGAACGTTTTGTAAAAATTAGGAGTATGGATGTTGATTTAATGCTTTTCGACGGCCGTAACCTGGCCCAAAACGGATGGTTTGTAATCCGCAGTTTAATTCCGGTAAATAAAACCGGGAAAGTATTAACATGGTATCTCGAACCGAATGTAATTCCGGAATGGATCAGAAAACCAAATATTGGATTTTCACAGGTTGGATATACTCCGAATCAGGAAAAAATTGCGGTTATAGAATTAGACAAGAATGATAGTCAATTAAAATCAGCTTCGCTTTTCCATGTTAATGAAGACGGAAAACATGTTGAAAAATATAACGGTGAAGTGAAGTTCTGGGGAAAATATCTGAGATATAATTATGTAAAATTTGATTTCAGTTCAGTAAAGGAAGAAGGTGTCTATTATATCCAGTATGGCAATGAGAAAACAAATACGTTCAAAATAGCCTCTGATGTGTATGATGATGTATGGCATCCGACGTTAGATGTTTGGTTCCCGGTCCAGATGGACCATATGAAAGTTAACGAAGCTTATCGTGTATGGCACGGTGCACCTTATATGGATGATTGTCTCCAAGCTCCTCTTAATCATCAGCATTTTGACGGATATAAGATGGGTGCATCTACAGATACTAAATACAAACCTCTGGAGCGTATTCCAAACATGGCAGTCGGCGGCTGGTTCGATGCGGGTGATTTTGATATTCAGACCGGTTCTCATAACATGGTTGTTTCAAGTTTTGTAGACATATGGGAAAATTTCAAAGTCGGCAGAGATGAGACATATATCGACCAGAAAACCCGTTATACTGATATTCATCGTCCGGATGGGAAACCTGATATTTTACAGCAGATTGAGCATGGGACATTAAACCTGGTTGCACAGTGTGAAAATATTGGTCATCCGGTTATGGGCATTATTGTACCCAACCTGCACCAGTACCATCATCTTGGGGATGCGGTTACTGAAACGGATAATCTTCCATACAATCCAAATTTGAAACCCTATGAAACTGATGGTAAATCAAGCGGTACTTTTGATGATCGCTGGGCTTTTACTACCCGTACGCCGTTTATGGATTATCAGACAGCTGCAGCATTGGCGGCGGCAAGCCGGGCTCTCAAAGGATTTAATGATGATCTTGCAACAAGGAGTCTTTCACATGCAATAAGATTGGTAGAAGAAGCTGATGAACTAAGTAAGAAACCCGACACAAATATTGATCCGATGTTTTCATTTTGGGGCAGAGGTTCAGATATAGATGCAGTACTTCAATTATATATTACAACAAAAGACAAGAAATATGCTGACAGGTTCTTGAAAAAAATTTGGACATCACTTGAACAACCGGGAAGGATACCAAAACGTTTTCAAGATTTTGGTCAGATATTTTTTGCAGGCAGAGGCCTTACTTCTGCATTAAAGGCTGTCCCCTATATGGACAATGCATATAAAGCCAAGTTAAAGGAATATGTTATTAAGTACAAAGATTTTATAGCCGCAATTGAAAAGGAAAATCCGTATGGATTGCCTATATCGGGCGGCGGCTGGGGTGGAAGCGGCAGTGCAGTAAGCTCTGCTGTTACAAACTATTATGCATATAAGGAGTTTCCGGATGTAATGAACAAAGAATATGTATTAAGGGGTTTGAATTATATTTTTGGCTGCCATCCGTATTCTAATTTATCTTTTGTAGAAGCAGTAGGAACACGTTCTAAGAAAGTTGCCTATGGAAATAATAGAGCCGATTTCTCAATTATTGCCGGCGGCATTGCTCCGGGTGTGATGCTGCTGAAACCGGATTTTCTGGAGAATAAAGATGATTGGCCGTTTTTATGGGGCGAAAATGAAGTGACGATAGGAGGCAGCGCCGATTATATCTTTCTGGCAAATGCTGCAAATGAATTGGTAAAAAATCAGAAATAGCCGGTTAAAGGAATAATTATAATGCGATCATATTTATTTTTTTTATTTTTAGCAATTGCTCCATTATTGGTTACGAATATCCTGTCTGCCCAGAATCCAATTATTAGCGATCAGTTTACAGCTGATCCTTCGGCCAGGGTATTTGGTGACAGTGTATACCTTTATCCTTCGCATGATATTTTGGCAAAGGAAGGACGCGGACGTCCCGGCTGGTTTTGCATGGAAGACTATCATGTTTTTTCTTCATCGAATTTGACAGATTGGACAGATCATGGTGTAATTGTAAGTCAGGATAAAATTCCCTGGGCAAATTCAAAATCTTACAGTTTATGGGCCCCGGATTGCATTTACAAAAATGGAAAATATTATTTCTATTTTCCTGCTCCGGCCAAAGATTCAACCTATGGAAGAGGTTTTTCAATAGGAGCCGCCGTATCGGATAGACCACACGGTCCGTTTATACCACAGCCTGAACCTATCAAAGGGGCGCATGGAATTGATCCGAATGTATTCATTGATAAAGACGGCCAGGCATATTTATACTGGGCGGGCAGAGGTACAAGAGTAGCGAAGCTGAAAGAAAATATGCTGGAGCTTGAATCTGAACCGAAGGTAGTTCAAGGCCTGCCCGAAAAAGGCCTCAGAGAAGGTCCTTTTCTATTTGAACGTAACGGAATATATTACCTGACATACCCACACGTTCAGAATGTAACAGAAAGGCTTGAGTATGCAATTTCAGATAATCCCATAGGACCTTTTAAAGTAGCGGGAGTTATAATGGACGAAACACCCGGCTGCTGGACTAACCACCATTCAATTATTGAATTTAAAAAACAATGGTATCTGTTTTATCATTCCAGTGATTTATCGCCTCACTTCGATAAAAACAGATCGGTCAGGATTGATAGTTTGTTCTTTAACGAAGACGGCACAATTAAAAAAGTTATTCCTACATTGCGCGGTGTTGGGTTGACAGAAGCTTCAAAAAAAATTCAGATTGATAGATACAGCCTGAAAAGCGATAACGGTGCATCGATCGCATTTCTCGACTCGCTTAACAGGTTTGAGGGTTGGAAGACGATACTCGATAATGTGAATGCCTGGGTACAGTACAATGGAATTGATTTTGGGAGCAAGAGATATAATTCGGTACAGGTAAAAGCCTTATCGCAGATGGGAAGCACCCTCCAAATTCGTCTGGATAAAGCAGACGGTTTTCTGCTTGCCGAATTAAAAATACCTGCAGGAACGGAATGGAAAACGATTAATACGAAAGTACTAAAAAACCAGAAAGGAATTCACAATCTGGTAGTAATACTAAAGGGTGATAATCCCGCAGAAATAGATTGGATTCAATTTAAATAATAACTAAAAATGTTAATTAAAAAATATTACTAACGAAAGGCAGTTCAAAGATAACTACTTGAGTTAACAGAGTCCTATTCTATAAAATCTTACAACTTTTTTTAATATAATTCTCAATTCGCAAGCAAAAGCCCGGATTGTCTCGAGATATCTGTCTTTTTCCCGTATTGTGCGCCATGCCTGAATTTTTGCGGAGATTCCAAAGAATTGTGCTTGCTTCAGGGGAAAGCAAATCGCTCGCTTCCAAAATTCCGGCATCTCAACTATCTTTTTACGATATTCAAACCAACGATCTCAAAGTTGAAACAGGAAAGTGGAAAATTCAGATCGGCAGTTCGTCAAAGGATATTCGATTGAAAAGAAATATAATAATTCAATAAAAAAATGGAACCACTATAAATTATTAGGAGAAAAGAAGGTGTCGATAATGAAAAAGATAGCATCTGTTTTCATAGTAATTTTATTAAGCGTTGCGGTGAAAACATACGGACAGCCTGATAATAAATCCAATAAAAATAGACAAATTACCATTTGTAATCCACTTAATCTTAATTACAGATTTTGTTTAGATAAGCCTTCCCGGCGAGAAGCAGCCGATCCGACTATGGTCAATTTTAAAAATGAATACTATTTATTCGCATCAAAATCCGGCGGATATTGGCATTCAACTGATTTATTGAACTGGGATTTAATTACAACTCAAGATCTCCCTATGGAGGATTATGCTCCTACTGCGGTTGTAAAAAACGATGCCATATACTTCATGGCATCAGCGGATAAACCGGTGATTTATAAAACTGCAGATCCGAAATCAGGTAAGTGGCAGATAGTTAATCCGGCATTTCCTATCGGCATGATTGATCCGTGTTTATTTTTTGATGATGACGGCCGTTTGTATTTTTATTATGGATGTTCAAATAAATATCCTATTTACGGAGTAGAATTAGATCCCAATACTTTTAATCCGATTGGAGAACCGCAGGTTCTTTTCAACAGTCATAAAGATATATACGGATGGGAAAGATCTGGTGACTATAATGAAGATATACCGACAAATCCCTGGATAGAAGGTTCATGGATAACAAAGCATAACGGTAAATATTATTTTCAGTATGCTATTCCCGGCACGCAATTTAAAAGTTATTGCGATGGACTATATATTTCAGACAAGCCGTTAGGGGATTTTACACTTGCGCCGAGCAATCCCTGCTCATCCAAACCTGAAGGTTTTATCACCGGTGCGGGACACAGCAGCACTTTTCAGGATAAATACGGCAACTTCTGGCATATTTCTACTATGACAATCTCACAGAAACATATGTTTGAAAGGCGTCTCGGATTATTTCCAATGTTTTTTGATAGAGATGGCGAACTATATACTTATACAGCTTACGGCGATTTTCCTTTCAAGGTGCCGGATAAAAAAATATCAGGTCCCGAAGAAATATCAACACACTGGATGCTGCTATCCTATAATAGACCGGTTCAGGTCTCTTCGGAATTACCGGATCATCCAAAACAATACGCAGCAGATGAAAACATTCGTACATATTGGAGTGCAAAAACCGGTGATAAAGGTGAATGGATTTCAATTGATATGAAGAAGGAGTGCACAGTAAATGCTGTTCAGGTTAATTACGCTGAAAATGAAACACAAATATTTGGGCGCAATTCTGGGATTTCACATCAATATTTATTGGAATATTCTTCAGATAATAAAACCTGGCATGCTTTAGCGGATAAAACGGAAAACAAGTCTGATGTGCCGCATGATTACATCGAACTAAGAGCTCCTATAAAGGCCCGCTATATCAGACTTGTAAATTATCATATTCCCGAAGGTACTTTTGCATTAGCCGATCTTCGTGTCTTTGGAAAAGGTAAAGGTACTATTCCAACAAAAATTAAGGAAATGAATATTGTCCGTTCAGCGAAGGATAGATGTGTGGCGGATCTAAAATGGACTAAAAGTACGAACGCGTTCGGCTACAACGTTCGTTATGGAACTGAAAAGAATAAATTATATCACAATTATCAGGTGCTGGGCATTGATTCAATAACGATCAGAAGTTTAAACAGTACATCCAAGTACTATTTTACTATTGATGCTTTTAATGAAAACGGAGTCAGCAAAGGAGATAGAATATTTGAGTTAGAATAATTATTTTTGGGAAAAATATTTAAAGTTTATTTGTAAATCTATCTAAAAAAATTTGAGGAGTTAATGTCAATAGTTGTGTAAAAATGATTTAAGCAACACGCCGTAACTTGGGCGTAGATTTTAGTTTTAATTGGTTAATTGTTT
>JAFGLB010000017.1 GCA_016928255.1 Bacteroidota bacterium | reverse complement strand
CCTCCGTGATATTTTAATGCTTTTAAAGTAGCGACGAGGACAACTGCTTTGGGTGAAAGTCCCGAGTAGCCGCATTTGATATCGAAGAATTTTTCGGCACCCAGGTCAAAAGCAAATCCCGCTTCCGTAACCACATAATCCGACAAAGATAATCCCATTTTTGTTGCAACCACCGTGTTGGTACCCTGGGCGATATTGGCAAAGGGACCGCCATGAATAATTGCGGGATTTCCTTCGATAGTCTGAACGAGATTTGGCATTATGGCATCTCGCAGTAAAGCAGTCATTGCACCGCATGCTTTTAGGTCGCGCGCATAAATCGGATTTTTATCATATGTGAATCCGACAAAAATATTGCCGAGTTTTTTCTTCAGGTCTGAGAGATTTTCTGCAAGGCATAGAATGGCCATGACTTCCGAAGCCGCAGTTATATCAAATCCGGTTTCCCGGGGCACTCCGGAGAGGGTCCCGCCTAATCCGACTATGATTTTTCTGAGAGAACGGTCGTTCATATCCATTACTCTTTTCCAGTGAACTGTGCGCGGATCGATTCCGAGATTGCTCTTCTTATTCTGAATATTATTATCTATCAAAGCAGCCAGCAAGTTATGCGCTTTTTCAACCGCGGAAAAATCACCGGTGAAGTGAAGATTAATTTCTTCCATAGGCAGTACCTGTGCGCGGCCGCTTCCCGTAGCACCGCCTTTGATTCCGAATACGGGTCCCAGCGACGGCTCTCTCAAAACCACAGTTGTCTGTTTGCCTATCCTGTTCATACCCTGTGTCAATCCGATCGATACCGTGGTTTTTCCTTCACCGGCCGGCGTGGGTGAAATCGCGGATACCAGGACCAGGTTATTGCTGTTTAGTTTTTCCGGATTGATATATTTTAAAGGGACTTTTGCTTTGTAGTTGCCGTAAAGGATAAGATCGTCTTCAGCGATATTTAATTGGGCGGCGATTTCTTTTATTTTTTTCATTTAAATGGATTCCTGTGAAAACTTTTTTTTAATGCGATGCTTTGCCAGAACTATATTTTTTTTATAACATAATGTGAAATTTAAGCAACTTTTTTCAGGTACACAAATCGGAAGGTTAATCGATTTCGGCGCATAAAAGTAAATAAAATTCGCTTGCCGGCAGAAGTCTGTATGATGGCGGTTGGTCTTTTAATCAGTATTCTTATCCATCCCTTCCTGTAAGGCTTTTTCATATTTTTCTTTATACTCCTTCACTCCTCTCAAGATTGCCTCTGCGATCTTCTTCTGCCCGTTCTGGCTGCGCAGAAACAGTTCTTCCTTTCTGTTGGATAAATATCCAATTTCTACAAGCACGTTCGGCATGGAAGCTCCGACAAGGACATAGAATCCGGCTTGCTTTACGCCGCTGTTTTTGATATTCAGGTTATCGGCCATTGATTCAACGGCGCATTCTGCGAAATGTTCACTGTGTTTCATATACGCACTTTGCGCCATCGTTACTATGATGAATTCTTCTTCTGTCAGTTCCCGGTACCGCTCCTTGTATCCTTCTTCCAGCTGAATAACTGAATTCTCCATTGCAGCGATATTTACTGCGTCTTCGGTTCTGCTGGGGCGGAGGAGGTAAATTTCAAAGCCGTTCTTGCTTGACGGTTTTCGCGGGGACGCATTGCAATGAAGGCTTATGAACAATTTTCCGGCAGCTTCGTTCGCGATCTGTGTACGTTTATACAATTCCACGAATTTATCGATCTTACGGGTATAAACAACTTTAACATCTTTCAGGTTCTCCTCAATGAGCTTGCCTAACCTTAGCGCAACTTTTAGGGTAATATCTTTTTCATACGTGCCTGCTACTCCTATAGCACCCGGATCTTTACCGCCATGGCCGGGATCTATAACAATAACGTCAAGCTTCCAGCGGCTGCGCGCATTTTCGCGTTCAAGCCTGATAGCTTCCTGTTTCTTTCTTTCCAACTCTTTTCTTTCGCTTTCGGATCGTGTTCTGAGTGAAATAAAAAGATTGTTGGATGCGGGATCGTTTACAGCTTCCGCCTGCACGACATCCGGCGAAACGCGAAATGTCAGCTGGATGGAAGTCGGCGACTGGAAAGCAAGGACTTTCTTTATTGTTTCCGTGGGTTTGGTATTATTCAGAGCAATCGTATCGGCGGTTACTCCCGTGATTGTTACAAAAAGCCATCCATCAGGCTTCAGCCATGTTTCAATATCACCGGGTTTTTTATTGGATAGAATAGTGATTAGAGACCCGTTTTGTTTTCTCTCTATTTCAATGCCGGCAATATCGTATGGCGATGTTAATGAACGCAATTCAAGTGTTTTTTGTTCAGGATTGAAAAGCAGGGGCTTCCCGATCACTCTTTCAAATATCGTTGCGAAAATTGATGCCGGGACGTAGTAATCCTGGTTTCTCCTGATTGTCTGAACAGGCATCTGGTACACCGACGCAGTGTTCGTCGAACGGTCGGTAATTACCACAAAAGGATTTCGGGCCGTGAACCGGACGAGATGGTTGGAAATTATACATTCGATTTTTTTTGTGCTGTCGTTGCGTATGCCCGGCAGATGGAGAGGTCTTAAAAAATCAGTGAGAGAAATATAAGTGACATCCGTAGTATCCAGGGAACGTATTACTGCAGTTTCGCCTGTCTCCAGGCGGAATTTAATTGCAGATTCCCTGCCATCTTCCCCGGAAAGGCACGGGAAAAAATAAATCATTGTAAGAAGAAATAATTTGCAAAAACGAAAGAAATTCATTTAACGATAATTTACAAACTGTTGTGCAAATGGAAAATCCTGAGAGCGGATCAGGTTGATTACAGCCTGCAGGTCGTCCTTGTTTTTCCCGCTTACGCGCACCTGATCCTCCATGATTTGTGCCTGTACTTTTAGTTTTGAATCTTTTATGAGTTTAACTATCTTCTTTGCATCTTCTTTTGCTATTCCAACCTGAAGTACAACTGCCTGTCTCACCGCTCCGGATGCAGCGGGTTCAATACTGCCGTATTTAAGCGCTTTTAAAGGAACGCTTCGCTTAATTAACTTCGACTGCAAGATATCGATTAAGTTCTTTAAATGAAACTCGTCACCAGTGGTAATAACGAGTTTTTTTTCTTTCTGGTCAAGCTCTATTGTTGTATGAATTCCCTTAAAATCATAACGCTGGGAAGCTTCTTTTCGAGCCTGATTGACGGCATTATCGACCTCCTGCAGATTTACCTCTAAAACTATATCGAAGGAGCTCTGCTGTCCCATGCGCTAATTGATAACCTGGAAGGTGGTGTTCTGGTCCGTCACTAACACCTGAACCCGTGTCGAATCATCTTGTGTTATGACAAATCCGACTCCGGCAATTACAACTTCATCTTTTGTGGGAGTGCCGACAATAAAGAAACGGCCCGTTGCATTGGAGGATTCCACGGAAAGTTTTGAAAGAGTTATATCGGCAAAATTTCTATTGCCCCCGCCAAGTGCTGCCGGCCTCTCGTAATACTCACGCGCCTTTGTTGCATAAAATGACAGGTCTTTCATAAGATCATCGTGACTTTTTTTAACCGCATTTGAATGAGCTGTTGCTGCTAAACCGTAAATTCCTGCGGCGACAAGCACAATAATTGCAAGTATAAAAAAAAGATTCTTTTTTTTCATATTTTTTTCTTCTATAAAATGAATGACGTAGTATTGTTTTTATTCTTAATCGGCGGGCATAGGAAATAAAATTTTATTTTCTGATTTCACCTGTGCCCATACTCCAAAAAACCAAATCCAATTCATCCAATACTATGCCAACATTATCAGCAAATTCTTTAAAAAGATGCTCAATTTCAAGATATTGTTTTTTACTTATCGATTTTGGAACCGAATCGATAATTTCGAGCTGTTTCAATATACGTAAAATATGCCGGTCAAGAATTGCAAGTCCGTCGTTTTTACCGATGTTGCGGAGAAAATGTGTGGCCTCTTTATAACCTAACCCTATGACGTTCATCACAAGCCAATCCCTCAAATCCAATGCCGGCACCGGTTCCGAGAGCTTCTTCCCGATCTTTCCATATTGCTCTTTTAAATTCAACAGGCAGCGCGTTTTTGCTTTATGAAAACGAATGTAGTTTTCTTTTTGTCTGAGGAATGGTTCTGGATTGACCTGGCTTGAATGGAACCCGGCTTCACGAAGACAATCAACAACTCTCTCGGCATGAGCTGCACTTGACTGGGGAGTAAGAAGGCAGTAGACAAGTTCGTAAAAATATTCTGAAGAAGGGATCGATCTAAATTCCGATAAACGTGCCTGAATTAACTCTCTGTGCTCCAGATAGTGACGCTTTAAACTTTCGATCAATTCAGTTTTATTTGACGGAATTGTTTTCATATAACGATCGAAATCGGAAATTCATATTTACCCTTATTGAGCTTAAATGGTGAAATGCTTATACCATGTTTTATCCGGATAAAAAACTGTTAACAAAGATTTTATTGCCATCCAGCAAATCCATGTTTTTTAATTCAGATAAATTTGCCCATCGGATTTGTTCAAACACTTTGTTGTGCGGTTCGCCGTCAAATCCGGAAACAAAGCAATATGCCACATTGAATACTCCTCCGTCCGTATAATAAGCAGATTGCATTTCAGTGCGCTCGACCGCATGAATTTTAATCTCAAGCTCTTCCATCAGCTCGCGGCGCAGACACTGTTCGTAAGTCTCGCCTTCCTCCAGCTTACCGCCGGGAAATTCCCATTTATGCTCGTACCTGCCGCCTTTCTTGCGCTGGCAGATCAAAATCCTGTCTTTTTTCCGGAGTATGCCGACTGCTACTTCTGTCATTTATATTCTTCCATTATGGAATTTAATATATCCAAACTGCAATAGAATTCCAAAGGTTCCCGGCATTGCTGTGGATTTAGTCCCGGCATTTTTTTTTGCTTGAGAAAAAAAAGAAAAATACTATATTGATACAGTGCCAATTTTCTAAAGGATAATTCAAATGAAAACCCTGCAAGAGTCATTATTCTTGACGGCTGTATTTGCCGTTATGTTCACACAAACAATTCCGGCCCAGGTCGTGATCAGCGAAATATACGGAGGAGGCGGGAATTCAGGTTCAACATATAAAAACGATTTTATTGAACTTTATAATTCTGCCGATTCGACGGTGGTGCTTGACGGATGGTCGGTTCAATATGCTTCGGCCTCAGCGACAGGTGCCTGGAAAGTTACAATTCTCGGCGGCTCGATCGCGCCGCATGGATTCTTTCTTGTTCAGGAAGATGCCGGTACGGGAGGCACAACAGATCTGCCTTCACCTGATGCGGAAGGTGTAATAAATATCAGCGCAGGAAACGGGAAAATCGCTCTATGCAATACTACAGCCGCACTCACGGGAGCCAGTCCGCCTGTTTTCAATATAATAGATCTGGTCGGATTCGGTTCATCAAATTTTTTCGAAGGCAGCAGTCCGGCATCTGCACCTTCAAATACAAAATCCATCGAAAGAAAAGCATCGTACGAATCTACTGTGGAATCTATGTGCACCGGCGGATCGGAGGAATTGCTGGGAAATGCTTTCGATTCGAATGATAACGGCAGCGATTTTATTGTGCGTGAACCTCAGCCGCAGAATTCAGATTCAAGAACTGAATCCCTGCTATCCGATGTTACTCCGCCGGTTGTGGATTCCGTTTCAATATTGTCGAATACTCAAATCGGAGTATTTTTTAATGAAGCTGTTGATTCTCTTTCTTCTTCTTTTGCCGGCAATTTTATTATGGATAAAGCAGCAGTGATTCTTGCCCAACGAAGCATGGAGAATTTGAATACAGTGATTTTAACGGTACCGCCGCTTGCAAGAGATTTTTATTCTCTGACGATAGGAGGAATAAAAGACATCGCAGGCAATGAGATGCCTGTTCAGTCCGGATTTTCTTTAGCTTTCGGGATATCAACTATTGCACAGGCGAGAGCGGCTGGAACCGGATCTGTTTTGTGCGTCCGCGGAATCGTGACTGCCGCAGGCGTGTTTGATACTCTGACTTTCATACAGGATACCACCGCAGGTATTGCCGTATCCTGTCCGGCATTTTCCGCTTCAGCGCATACGGGGGATATCTGGGAACTGGAGGGCAGAGTCTCCTGCTCAAATGGATTGTTATGTATAGATTCTCTCATTAATACAACTTGTCTGAGTATAGCGAAACCGCTTCCGGAATGTAAAATAATCAACACCCTTCAGGCCGGCGAAGCATACGAATCACAGCTAGTGACCATCCCTGATGTTTCGTTTGCCGAATCCGGTGTATTCACAGGAGGCATAAGCGGGAAAACATATCATATATCAGATGATTCGGCAAGACTGGATGTGCGCATTCCGGTTAATTCGGAACTGGAAGGTCTTGCTATACCTGCCGGAATTATAAATCTGCAAGGCATACTCGGACGTTATTATTCACGTTATCAGATCATTCCGAGAAATAAAACGGATCTAGTGCAAATGTCCGGACCTGCATTCAGCTCGCCGCCTGCGATAACATCACTGACAGAATCAAGTTTCACGGTAAGCTGGACCACATCAGAGCCGGGATATTCTTATGTCTTGTTTGGAACGACACCGCAGTTGAATGATTCCACATCTGCTTCCACTCCGTCAACATCTCATAATATAACCGTTTCGGGAAGACAGCCGGGACGATTATATTATTTTCGTGCAGTTTCGGTGAATGATGCAGGTACTAGTTATTCTGCTCCGTATTGTGCTGTAACAACATCACCGGGGAGTTCGGGACAAATTCATGCTTATTTTAATTATGACGTAGACGGAACATTAGGATTGGAACCGTCAGCTAACGGCAATACCGGCCTTCTTAATAAATTGTTAGAACGGATTTCATCTGCATCCAGATCAATTGACCTTGCGTTATATTCTTTCGACGATTTTAACAGTTCAGTAGCTGATGCTGCAGATATTATTGCCGATTCTCTGGTTGCAGCAAAAAATCGAGGTGCTGCAGTCCGTATTGTGTTTGATAACAGGCAGACATCCTATGCACTCACAAAATTAATTGATGCGGGAATACCTGTGCAAAAAAGGAATTTACAGGATAATAACGGCATCATGCATAACAAGTTTTTTATTTTTGATGGGAGAGATACGATTGATGCAGCTGATGACTGGACGGTGACAGGTTCATGGAACCTGACCGATGCCGGGACATATCTCGATGCACAGAATGCAGTGTTCGTGCAGGACCAGTCACTTGCGCGCATTTATACATTAGAATTCGAAGAAATGTTCGGCAGTTCGGGAGATGTTGCGGTTCAAGATAATGCAAAATTCGGATATGAGAAACAGGATAACACTCCCCATTTTACATTTATCAACGGGACGAAAGTGGAAGTATATTTCGGTCCGTCCGACCAGACGAATTCAAGAATAATTCAAGCGATGGAGGGAGCAAATTACGATATCTTTTTTTCGCTGTTCGAATTCACGCGTGATGATTTAAGGGATAAACTTATCGAGCGCAGTTCTGCCGGTGCAGTTGTTAAAGGAATAATTGATCAGCAGACGAGTGAATTGAATACACTGCAATCTGCCGGAATTGACGTGCTGGAAGCTGGACATTCGGTTGTGACAGGATTTCTTCATCATAAGTACTGCATTGTAGATCCGTTTAATGATAACAGTGATCCTTTGATAATTACCGGAAGTCATAACTGGTCAACGGCAGCCGATTTGGATAACGATGAAAACACTCTGATAATTCATTCAGGCGGCATTGCCAGGCAGTATGTTCAGGAATTCAGTGCACGTTATAAAGAAAGCGGCGGAACGGGAGTTATTGTAGGAATAGAGAGGTATGCGGGTGAAATTCCGAAAAAATTTGAGCTTATGCAGAATTATCCCAATCCGTTCAATGCGACAACAGCGATCACATTCTTTGTAGGGACGTATGGCTATACGTCCCTACGAGTATATGACATACTCGGACGGGAAATTGCAGTTCTTGTGAACGAGATAAGACCTGCAGGAATCTATACTGTAAAATGGGATGCGTCGAACATGGCAAGCGGAGTATATTTTTATAGATTGTCCGTTGTGCCAACGACACAACGAGACCGCGTTCCGACAGATAGTCGGAACGGGCAAGCTGGTAATTTTACTGCCACAAAGAAGATGTTGCTGATGAAATAAGGAGAGAAACTTCCGATATTTTTCTTAGTTTAGGCAAAGAGAAATATCGGAAGTTTACCTAATCACCGCACCCCTTTCGTAAAGTAGAGATATAAGGACTTTACGAAAGTTACTATCATCAGGCGCACGATGCATTGTGCCCGGAAAATCTGTAGGGATTTGATTCATCAAATCCTTAATTAAATCCCCGGCAGCCGAAGACTTTAGTCTTCGCATGATGCGCCAAGCAGGAGAGATGTAGAGTCCGGCTCCCAGCCGGACAATTATTATGATTTAACCCCTCCTGTATCCTCCCCTTTCAAAAAGGGGAGGAGACGGGAAAAAGCAAACTGTCATTCCCGAATGTATTTGTCGGGAATCTTGTCGAGAATTTGTTTTCAGCCGCTTTCGTAAAGTTATCAAGTTCAAAACGTGAGGACTTTACGAAAGTTACGTGTAGCATCCGGTCACCAGACCGGATTGATGCGAGCTTACCAAATTATTCTCGTTATAAAACCTTGTCAAGGTTTTAAACCTTGACAAGGTTAATAATATCGGATATATCTTTATTTCTTGCATTTATGCAGAGAAAGCATAATATTTAATTTGAAACATTGCCAAACGGGTGGAGATTTCAAAAAATATTTGTTTTTATTATTAAAAGTCTACATTTCATGCATTTTTTGCATGTTATATAGACAATGTCTATCTAATCAGATGTTAGCTGGCGTTGAATAAAATTATCGGATAAAATGAAAAAGAGATCTCCGTTCATATCTGGTTTATTTGCTTTAATAGAACCCGGACTTAGTTTTACATATAATGGCCAATTTAAAATTGGCATCTCTCTCACATTGATAATATGGATTATTCAACCTATTCTTGTATTACTTGGTATATTCAAATTATTCTTTTCTGTAATTATAGCGCTTCTCATAATAATTCTTGTTCGAATTTTTATCATAATCTATTCTACTTACTATGCTAAACATATCGGATTAGTCAAGTTAAGTTGGTACAATCGTTGGTATATTTACATCGCTTTTATCCTCTTTCCATTTATTGCTAACTATTTATTGTTTGAAATGCGATCTACTTGGCCTCAACGGTCATTTTTAGTGTCTACGAATAGCATGGAACCAGCAATTATAGCTGGTGATTATATTATTGCCGATCTTACTTGCTTTGATGATCAAAATATTAGAGTTGGCGATGTCATTGTTTTCAAATCTCCTTTTGAACCTGTAGAGTACTATGTTAAGCGATGTGTAGCTGGAGGTGGACAAAAAGTAGAAATTCGTGATGGTGTTTTATATGTTGACGATATGCGATCTTTACCAACACTTGAGACCAGTCGTACATCGTTAAAAATTCTATCTCGTGATTATAAAGACAATAATATGTACCCTAAAAATTCAGGTAATATAGATCAATATGGTCCTATCATTATTCCATATGGGATGTTCTTTTTATTAGGAGATCGTCGAGATAATAGTATGGATAGTAGATATATTGGATTCATTCCTAAAGAATTAATTCTTGGTAAAGCATTATACGTTTATTGGTCTACAGAAATGAATCGAATAGGTCATAAAATTCAGTGACTATTAAAACATTCCAACGCCAGCTAACCAGCGGTTCAAGCTGACCGAATGAGCTTGGTTGCAATTAGCCTGGCCAATATAGGTTTAGTACATTTTGGAAGTAACTACATGGGTCTTGTTTCGTTTTCGGCAAAATTCAAATTTATCAGTGCGGCAGCTTAACCGCCGTCGTTAGGCCATGCCACGGAAGCATTGTATGGCAAAAAGACAATCAAATAATTCACAGATGCAACCTTTACTTCTAACAATTTCGAGAGACCAAGCCAGCACTCGAATCGATGATCGTATTCGTAAAGGAGAGGAAATACTATCAAGAGAGATACGAAATGAGGAAGTTCTTGAGTCGGCGCGCCGTGACTTTTATACTTGGGATGAATATAACAGGGAATTGCTACGGCGTATCTTTACAACGAGCGAAATTGCAGATGAATACAGTGCCTCTGGCGGATTTATTGTAGGCGAAGATTATAGTTTCTATGATGAAGTCCGAGATTTCAAGGAAGATATTGGAAAGGACATCCGCAGACTTTCATCTATCAAAGAAAGACTTGAATTAATCCCTCTTACTCCTACCATTGTATCTTCATCAAAAGAGAATTCTTCCGCATCATCTAACAGTAAGGCTGTTTTTATTGTTCATGGTCATGATGAAGCACTTCTTCAATCTGTCGCTCGCTTTATTACCCAATTGGAATTAGAACCCATTATTCTACACGAGCAACCAAGCAAAGGACGCACAGTTGTCGAAAAGCTTGAAGCGCATTCAAATGTTAATTTTGCAGTAGTATTATTGACACCTGACGATGTTGGTGGAGTTGATGAAAAACATTTATCACGGCGCGCACGCCAAAACGTAGTTCTTGAATTGGGGTTCTTCCTTGCCCGACTAGGCAGAGAGAATGTAGCAGCTTTATATAAAGGTGAATTGGAGCTTCCATCAGATTATATGGGAGTTATTTATATTCCTGTCGATACAGCTGGTGCCTGGAAATTTTCACTTGCAAAAGAAATAAAGGCTTCAGGTATTTCTATCGACTTGAATAAGGTTTTATAATAATTGGCGTGGCCTAACCCGCGCATCAAGCTGACGCAATTAGCTTGGGTGCAATATTCGTTGCTATTGGTGGGTTTAGGTTTTTATTATAAGCTTTTCAGTACCTCGTTGGTTGGGGACAATTAATTTGGTTTTCAGTATTTTATCAGGTCTAGTTTAGTGTAATTTGAAAGTTATAAGTGGCGCAGCTTATGCGCCAGTCGTTATACCGCACGTGCAATGTGCTACGCTCGCTTGTAATAATGAGGCGTTCTTTGAAGATTTTGTAGTTTGTAAATGGTTGGGTGCAATAAATTGAGAACACAATTAATAATTATTTGTTACACATTGCACGTGCCAGAAAAATTAAAGTCAGTAATTATGAAATTAGCAACATAATAAAATTCGAGTAATTAATAATAAATAAACAACGGTATAACCAGCAGCTCAAGCCGACGGAAATAGCTTTTGTGTAAATATCCGCGCGTTGAAGTTTATGAATAATAATAGTAGTATTTGTGCACGCACGTAATATTAATAATTGAAATATTTAAGTACCGCGGCTTAGCTGCCAGTCTGCTTACTGAAAGTCAAGAGAAAAGTGACGGTACGTGATATAATTATTTCATGTTAATCGGGACGATTGTTTCTGTTCGTT
>JAFGLB010000158.1 GCA_016928255.1 Bacteroidota bacterium | reverse complement strand
TAACACCAGGTATGTGCGTCTTACAGGTATTCAACGAGGTACCAGATATGGTATTTCGGTATTTGAATTCGGTGCCTTTGAATCGGCCTCCACTGCAACATCGGTAGAAGAAATTAAAATGGTGCCCGATAATTTCAGCCTGGAACAAAACTACCCGAATCCTTTCAATCCGGCTACACAGATCGGCTATAATTTAGACAAATCAGCTGATGTACAACTTATCGTCTATGACCTTTTAGGCAGAGAAATTGTCAAGCTTGTGGATAAACGGGAAAATGCCGGCCGCCATACTGTGACATTTAATGCAAAGAATCTTTCAAGCGGAATATATTACGCTAGATTGATTGCGGAAGGAAAAACGCAGATAAGAAAAATGGTCCTTCTTAGATAGCAATTTTTTAGACAAGACTATACGGCAGGAATGCTGTCTTATTCAACAAGCTTCCTGCCGTATTCTAATCCTTTTACAAAAGCCAGATGGTTTAATTTTTCCGTGCCTTTCGGGACAGAAACTTTGACAGCTTCACCCATGGCTTTTTCGCCGATGATTTTGGTTATCGCAGTAGTAAATCCCATCATCACGATATTCGATACCATGCGTTTGCCGAGTTCTTCGGCAAAGCGGGCCGCAGGAATCGAATAGTGTTTAATATCATTTCGCAGATTATGCGGTGTAACTAATTCTTCATCCGTTATCAGCGTACCGCCGGAAACAAGTTCGCCTGAGAATTTTGTATAAGCTTCCTGGGACATCAATACCATAAGATTGGGAGCCGTGATATACGGATAGGCAACAGGTTCATCAGAAACAATAAGCTGTGCACTGGTTGAACTGCCGCGTGCTTCCGGCCCGAATGCCTGGATCATGGTAGCATATTTGTTGTCATAAATCGATGCTGCACGGCCGATAATATAACCGCTCAGAATAACACCCTGCCCTCCGAAACCTCCTATTTTAATCTCCATTTTGGCCACTGATAAATTCCTTTATTTCATCCGAAGGCATGTATTCTTCGCCGTATTTTTCTTTAAGATGGCCGTACATCGCCTCGTGGTATACCGGGCGTTCGATATCGACAAATTTTCCGACAATAATCTTGCCCTGGAAATCAACTCCAACAGATTTCGTATCGGCACCATTTTTTATTTCGCTGTTTTCCTGGAAATATATCATCTGGTCCAGGCCGTCGCCGAGTTTATTGCGCCTGCTGTAAAGCGTCGGACATGACGCAAAAATTTCAATAAAAGAAAATCCCTTTTTCAACAACGCTTCTTTGACAGATTTGATTATGTGGCGCACGTGGAATGTAGTCCACCGGGCAACATATACCGCTCCGCAGGACTCTGCAAGATGCGGAAGGTTAAATGCCGGTTCATAATTGCCATGCGGCATAGTCGAAGCTGTAGCGGATATAGGCGTAGTTGGTGCAACCTGCCCGCCCGTCATACCATAAATCATATTATTTATCAGGATAACGGTCATATCCATATTACGCCGAGCAGCGTGTATAAAATGATTGCCGCCGATCGCGATCAAATCACCGTCTCCGCTGTAAACAACCACTTTTAATTCCGGATTTGCCAGTTTCAATCCTGTCGCAAAGGGAATAGCCCGGCCGTGAGTAGTATGAAACGAATCCAGTTTTAAATAACCCGCAACACGGCCCGTACAGCCGATGCCGGAGACAACCGCCACTTTATCCAAATCTAATCCGCTTGCCTGCAGACCCCTGATAAAACAATTAACAGTGCTTCCGATACCGCATCCCGGGCACCATATATGCGGGATCCTATCCATCCTCAGCAAATCCTCTATCGGATTCTGAGGAACACCTGCCTCAACCGTATATAATACATCATCCGCCATTGATCAGCCTTTCATCAGACGGTGAATCGCTGTGTAAATTTCCTTTGGATCATGAACTGTACCTCCGGCATGTGAAACCGGTTCAACTTTTACTCCGCTGCCTGCATGCCTTTCAACTTCATAAACCATTTGTCCGAGATTAAGTTCGGGAACTACAAAAGCTTTTACCTTCGATGCCAGTTCATGAATACGCTTTGCCGGGAACGGCCAGGCCGTTATTAAACGCAAATGGCCGATTTTCATGCCTTCCTTCCGTGCCTGTTCGATTGCGGGAATTGCAGTTCGTGAAGTGATGCCGTACGTAATAACTATGAGTTCGGCAGATTCAACACCGTCTTCCCGGTACTCAATTATCTTGTCTTCGTTAACTTTAAGTTTATCCGACAGCCTTGTTACAAGTTTAGCTTGCGTACCGACCGTCATGCTGGGATATCCTTTTTCATCATGCGTCAGGCCTGTTACATGAAAGCGATAACCGTCGCCTGCTTTTATCATAGGCGGAACAAGATCTTTCTCGGGTTTAAACGGAAGAAAATCTTTTTTTTTCCCGCGGTAATACCGGCGCTTAAAAACTTTTATTTCGTTCGGCGGGGGAATCACAACCCGTTCAATCATATGGCCGACGCATTCATCCATCATCAGCATCACGGGAACCCGGAACTGTTCTGCAAGATTAAAGGCTTTAATTGTAAAATCGAAACATTCCTGCGGTGAATTCGGGCACAATGCAATTATGCCGTAATCGCCATGCGAACCCCAGCGTGCCTGCATCATATCGCCCTGCGCAGGCATTGTAGGCAATCCGGTTGAAGGTCCGGCTCTCTGCACATTAACAAACACGCAGGGTGTTTCCGTCATTGCAGCATAACCGATATGCTCCATCATCAGCGAAAAACCGGGACCTGAAGTAACCGTCATAGCTTTTTTACCCGCCCACACAGCACCCTGAATAGCTATAGACGAAGCGATTTCATCTTCCATCTGAATAAACACTCCGCCCACGAATGGAAATCGTTCTGCAATTCTTTCCACGACTTCCGTGGAAGGTGTGATCGGATATCCTGCAACAAAACGGCATCCGGCTGCAATAGCGCCTTCGCTGCATGCATGGTCGCCGTCAATAAAATGGGCTCCTGTCAGTACTCCTGATTCATCCTGCACGGTGTTATTCTTTCTTTTTCATAAAACCGTAAATAGCAAAATCCGGACAAACTGTTCCGCAAATATTACATCCGGTGCAGTCATCCTTCCGGGCAAGAATCGGCGGATGATACCCTTTTGAATTGTACTGGCTGGAAAATTCAAGGCATTTTGTTGGACAAAACTCGATGCAAAAACCGCAGCCTTTGCACCGTTCATCTATTATTACTACGGCACCTCTTGCTTTTTTTACGACTGTATCAGCCAAACTTACATCCTGTCTTTCTTTTCCGCTAATTCATATTATACCGCCAAGCTGTCCGATAAACCTATATATAAAACAAATTCAGCTTGCTTTTAGTTCATTACATCAATCTAAAAAATGGACAAACAGGCCGTCACGCAGTTTCGGCTCAAACCAGGTTGATTTCGGGGGCATGACTTTTCCGTCGTCTGCAATAGCCATCAGTTCATCGAGAGAAGTGGGGTACATGCTGAATGCTATTTTCATTTCACCCGAATTCACTCTCCGTTCCAATTCGTTTAGTCCGCGTATGCCGCCGACAAAATCAATTCTCCTATCTGTGCGCGGATCCTTTACACCTAAAATCGGATCGAGCAAATAATCCTGCAAGATGGAAACATCAAGGCGCTTTACCGAGTCATTTATTTTTTGCAGAGAAGGTTCTGCAGTCAACGTGTACCAGGCGGAATCAATATACATTCCGAAATCGCCCTTCTTTACCGGTTTTACCGGAACAGCAGATTTGGCAGCACTGAAATTCCGTTTTATCCTTGAGAAAAATTCTTCCCCGGTCAATCCGTTCAGATCCTTAACGACGCGGTTATAATCCATAATTCTAAGCTGATTCGCCGGAAAGTACACTGCAAGGTAGAAATTATACTCCTCATCTCCGCGATGGTACGGATTTGCTTTTGCACGATCGCGTCCGACTGTTGCTGCTGCTGCAGAACGGTGATGCCCATCTGCGATATATAAGTTAGGAATAGTCCGGAAGATTTCGACTATTCTCTCTATCGCCGCCTTTTCATCAATTACCCAGCTTTGATGCCTGATTCCGTCTGCCGCGATATGATCATTTATCGGAGAAGATTTTATTATACGAGAAACAATAGCGTTGATTTCTTCATTATCTCGATATGTCAGGAAAACTGGTCCTGAATGGGCATTTGTGATATTCACATGCCGGCAGCGGTCTTCTTCCTTATCTTTGCGCGTAAATTCATGTTTCTTAATGATTTCGTTCCAGTACTCTTCCACTGATGCACAGCCGACAAGGCCGTATTGAGTACGCTCTCCCATGGTTTGTGCGTAAACATATAACGAAGGCACAGGATCTTCAATCAGGATTCTCCGGGAAATCAGGTTCTGAAGATTCTCTTTTCCTTTTTCATAGACCCTGCTGTCATGAATATCAATATC
>JAFGLB010000157.1 GCA_016928255.1 Bacteroidota bacterium | reverse complement strand
TGTTTATGCGCGAATCGCGCCTGAACACAAAATGCGGATAGTTACGGCGTTTATGAATCTGGGCCACGTTGTTGCGATGACAGGAGACGGTGTAAACGACGCCCCTTCGTTGAAAAAAGCCGATATCGGCATTGCTATGGGTATTACTGGCACAGATGTAAGTAAAGAAGCTGCAGATATGATTTTAACAGACGATAATTTTGCTTCAATAGTTTCTGCGATAGAAGAAGGCCGCAGTATTTTCGAGAATATTCGCAAATATCTGGTTTTCCTTCTTAGCGGAAATATTGCAACAGTAATTGCTATGATAATCGCATTGATATTCATGATGCCTTTGCCGCTGGCTGCCGTGCAAATTCTTTTCATCAACTTTATAATGGACGGATTAATTGCAATCGCGCTTGGAGTTGAACCGCCCGAGCCGAGAATTATGCACAGAAAGCCGAGAGACATTAAAGAAGGAATTTTAAATTCGAATACACTCTGGCGCATAGGAAGAATAGGGATAGTAATTGCCATGGTTACGATAGGCACTTACATCTGGGAACTATCCAACGGCTATTCTACACAACATGCAATGACTGTTTTTTTTGCTACACTGGTTCTTTCAAGATTATTTAACGGCTTCAACTGCCGGTCAAAAGAAGATCCGATTTATAAATTGGGGCTTTTAACAAACATGCCTCTTATCTACAGCTCCATGCTCGCTGTATTGCTGACAATAGCGGTTATTTATCTGCCTCTTCTTCAGGAACCTTTGGGCACCATCTCACTAAGCCTGCGTGAAGTAACAATCGCATTGGCATCCTCATCGACAGTATTGATTTTATCCGAATTCTATAAATACATCGAACGCCGAAAAGTAGCCCGAAAAAAGTTTTAGAATCAGAAGATATACTGCAGCAATAGCGGTTTATATGTGTAACAAACGCAAAAAAAGCAGGCAGGAAAACGGCTAAAAATTATCCGCCGAATATAATCAGCTGAACATCTTCAGGAAGCAAGGCGCTCAAAGAACGTATTACATTCCCCTTCAGGACATATTCCAGCATATTACGTTTGGTCGCTCCCAATATTACCCGGTCAACACCAAAAGTTGCAGCCTGTTCGGCAATAGTGTAGCCTACTTCGTAACTGGGTATCGATATTATCTGATAATCAATACCGGCAGCCGAACACACATTTTCTATATGTTCTTCGCTGCCGTTCATTTTTAATTCCATTCTTTCCGGCAGGGAACCGACGGCAATTTCTTTTACGCGAAGAATAAAAAGCAGGGCTCCCCGTTGTTTTGCCTCATCGATCGCAAATTTTAATAATTTATCGTCTGCTTTCTTAATTGCCAGCAGGTATTTGGCGGAGGGAATTGATGTCCGGCGGCGGCGCCTGGTTGGAGGCGGCAGAACAGCTTCTTCTGCTACTGCTGCAGGCCTGACAGCAAATATCCATTTGGCAGCCTGGCGTGCTCCAAGACCTAGTAAAAGAATAAGGCCGGCAAAAATTGTCGCCTCTTGTTTGTTAACAGCAATCGATATTTCAATTAGAACCAGCACTCCCGTCGATATGAGCATCAGAATTTTTAAAAATGGTTTTAGGCTGACCGATTTATCAGTAGCCGTTGAACCAAGATTGATTATCATTGCTCCTACCAGTCCTATAGCATAAAGGTGGGCAAGTGTTTCGACATCCTGAATGACAATAAGAACACAAACCGGCAGAATTACGGTTACTAACAACGGGATAACAGGAACACCATTGCGATTCAATTTGCGGAGCGACGAAGGAAGTTCCTTATCGATTGACATCAGGAATTGTATTGAAATCAGTCCGTTTAACGCAGTATTTCCGGCTGAAATTAAAAGCGTGCCCAACGAAAAAGCTACAAACCATCCAAACCATTGGCCGACATAATGCTCGCCCAAAAAGCGCAGCATATCTTCTCTGTGATCCCCCGGATTTAATCCCTGCACCGCGTGCATGGCAAGTCCGAGAAAAATATTGGCAATAATGACTTTTGCAAGGACAGAGAGAATAGCGCGCCGGGAATCGCGTGCAGGATCTTTCATCAGGCCTGTCATATTTGAGATGGCTTCAATTCCCGATAAACTCAGAATAAACCCTGTAAATACTCCCCAATTTTTAAAAAAACCGCCCTCAGGTGTAATAACCACTGATTCGTTAACAGCCGTATTAGCAGACGCGAATATTATGGTAGCCAGGGTCGCCAGTGTAAATGCGGATATCATAAGTGCCAAACCGCCCGAGTGTTTGGGCCCAAACCAGTTCACCATACCAAGAATAATTATAATTGAAATGGCAAAAAAAGCAGGATAAGGCAGACCAAGATAGTGGCACGCATCTAAAATGGAAAGCGCCATTGTTACAACATAATCCGCACATAAAAGCAGTGCTCCAAACACAGCTAGAAGTTTAGACCTGTGGTGTACAGCACTATACACACCTCCGCCGCTGGGATAGAGGCGGCAGATTGTAATATAATTAACAGCGACAAGAGTTGTGAGAGCGAGCATGAAGCACAGGTGCCAGAAACTGGAATAACCCGCAAGGGCAAAACCGAGTCCCATTACATAAGCAACACTGGTACCCCAATCACCGTCAAGAATTGCAGCGCTTCGCAGCCACCCTAGAACGCGCGGTCGGCTTGTTGCATATTCCTTCACTCCTTTGTTAGCAAGTGAAGGATTACTACTAGTAGAATCCAAATTTCGTAATTCCGAGTTCAACAAGGTGAAGCCGGGGTTACTAAATAACCCCGGCTTCTCGTAAAGATGGGTATTAACATACTACTTTAAACGGATGGAAGCAACGACTTTTTCAAACGGAGGCAGAAAATCCTTCCTCATAGGGGCATAATAATTTAAGATAATCCTGTAAATTTTATCGTTTTTGACGATAAAATAGACCCTGCTGTCTATGTTTTTAACTCTTGGCGGGTTATAATTCAGATATATCGATTTTTCACCGCTAATATTGGTTTCACCTCTGGATTTTGGATTAAAAAACTTCGAATTCTGCTCGACTACTTTTTGCAAAGCCAGACCCTTCGCAGGCCTGATGTCAATATCGATACTGCAGTCATTACGCATCCCCTCTCTATTACCTGCAAAGCGTACGGCAGATAATATGTCACCTTTGGGAGACAGTCCGTTTGAACCAAAATTGGCAGGATATTCAAGTTGTATAAAGCTGTCGGAGTACTTTTCCGTCTGGTCAACTGGAATAGCCGGATTTACTCCCTTTGGTATAATAACCTTTTGCGGCAAGACAATCGTTGTTAAAATTGTATCAAATATGGGTTTGTACGGTTCATACATTTCATTAAAAGCTGAATACTGAACATAATAGATGGTGGAATCTTTTAACGTAGCAATTAATACAGCTTTCATCCTGGTATTTTCGGCAACGAGACCTGAAAATGTTACCTTTTTTGCATCCAGTCCGTCAAGCTTTGCATCTTCTATCTCGGACACTTTATAACCTTCCGATACTTTTAAGGCCTTAAAGCTGCTTACATAATCTGCATAATCCTGTAAAGTGTCGCTTCGTTCCGATGCAATTACAACCTGAACTCCGTCGGCTTTTCGTGGATCTCTGTCAAAAAATTTCTCGGCCGCTTCGCCGGATGAAGATGCAACTATTTTTGTAGGTTCCGGGACAACAATCCACCCCTGGGGATAGTTAAACGACACCCTGAAGAATTGATCTTGGTACTGCACCCACTCTTTTACTTCAACTGTTTTATCCGAACAGCCGGAAATGAGGACAGCTGCAGCTATCAAGATAAAAAATATTTTACTCTTCATTGCGGTTCCTTTCAATTCATTTTGGTTTATAAAATTGAATTTAACATTCATCTTCAAAGCCATAGCATACTGGAAAGTGCGCTGTGCTTATTCAAGTAAATCGAGACCCGCTTTTGCATCCTTGTTCTTCGGATCCAGTTTTAATACTCGTCTGTATTCCCTTACCGCATCTTCTATTTTTTCCAAATTTTGATAACACTGGGCGAGAAGAAGGTGGGTTTGCGCCACGTCCTCTCTGTATCTCAAAGATTTTCTCAGATAACCGGCAGCTTCTTCCCATTTTGCCTGTGATTCCGAATATGTTGCTTTTTTCCTTAGCATTGTTGCATATCCGATCATTCGATAAGAATCGGCGAGGTCATACCTATATTTAAATTCTGCCGTATCGATAACTTTAATAGCTTTTCTGAACTCATCTTCACCTTTTTCCGGCGCCTTCATCTGAAAATAGCAAAAACCGAGAGTTACATAAGCTGATGGAATTTTAGGATTCTTTTCTATTACGGTTTTTAATGCGGTCTCTGCTTCGGTGAATCTTTCAAGCTGCATCTTGCACTGCGCGTAATTGATATAAGCGCCATGAGCATCCGGGTCAAGTTCTATACGCTTCTGATAAAAATCTGCTGCCAGGCTGTACATACGCTGATTCACCATCCACACGGAAGCAATTTGATCTAAATAATATGAACGGATATTTAACGACTCAGTTGTATCGTCTACAATCTTTTCCCAAACTCTTGCCGCAAGTGTATCTTTCTTTAATTTCCTGTAGGATTCCCCAAGCCAGCGATAATCGTCAAATTCCAGAGTATCAATTTTCTTAAAACTCTCAACAGCCTGCGCAAATTTATTTTCATTGTAAAAGCCGTTGGCAATAGCCCTGTGAGCAAGCGTTGAATTCGGTTCCTTTGCCTGCAGCCTGCGTCCTTCTGCGGCTGCCTCTTTAAACTGCCTGCTTTTCAGGAGCGCTTGTATATAAAGAGTCTGAAATTCTTTAGACGGATTTTTTTCTATGGCAAAATATTCTTTAAGAACTACGGCACAATTTGAATACTGTTTTGCTTTAAATAACAGGCTGGCAAGTTCATATCGGGAGGCCTTATTTTTCGGATCCATTGCAAGGATGCGGTAATAAACACGCGCTGCTTCAGTGTAATGCCTCTCCGCAATATGGGCGTTTGCCAGTTTATAGAGAACACGAATCTGCATAGAATCTATCTCTAAAGATCTTTCATAGCTGTTTATCGCCATTGCACTGACTCCCTGTTTTAAATAGGAGTCCCCGATTACCTCGTAAGTAATTACATTCTGCGGATCAATTTCTCTTGCTTCCGAAGCGGCGACCAGCGCAGCGTCAGCTGAGTCTAGTTCTAAAAGGGCCTGTCCGAGCACTATAAGAAGCGGCGGATATTTCGTGTCTTTCTTACCTATTGTATTCAATCCTGCTTTTGCGGTTGAATACGCCAGTTGTGGATTCTTTTTCTTGAGCTGAACTTCGGCCAGAACCCTGTAAGCATCCAGCATCTCGTCGTCATTTTCTATTGCCTTTTTTGCGGCATCTTCTGCAGCGTCAAGCATACCGGCCCAGACATAAGCATGTGAAAGAACCAGCCAGCCATTTTCGTCATCCGGATTTGCCTGGAGATACGCTTTGCATTCATTAATTGCCTCAGTATACTTCTTTTGTTTTATCAGTTCCCTGCTTTTATCAAGTTGCGGCTGTGCAAAAAGAGAAGCCGCGGCAGTAACGAGAATAAAAATGACAACCGATAGTATGTGTTTCATTGATATTTTACTCCGCATTTAACTGAATAATACGATATGGAATCGAAGCGGGTACTAATCCCGCGTTTTGAATAATTTTTTGCCCGATGTTTGAAAGCACCTGCGCGCTGAAACCTATGCCTACCGAAGCCTTGGATTCAGCGTTATAAAGATACAAAGAAAAATGGAACGGGTAAAGTCTATTGTAAATTTCTTCCTGCTGCGGTATATAACTTTTTTCAATTCCATCCTGCGATTTTACAGCTACCGGAACAACCTTTACCTGCCCTTTGTCAGCATTGGCAAGGGACGATGCTACAAATCCTATTGATTTCGGATTGGCAGATACATATTTTATTACCCTATCCTGATCCGGCATAACAACAGCCGGTTTCAGATCTTCAGAAATTGAAAAAACCTTTTTTTGAAGTAATTCATACATACCCGAATTCTTGTCGGTTAAAACCAGTTCGATGTAACCCGGCCGTCCGGATTCAGGAACCTGGCTCCATCTTTTGGTCTCGCCTGAGACAATCTTTCTTGCAGATTCAATGCTGATATTTGCGATCGGATTTTGCCTGTGCACAATTACCGCGATGCCGTCTTCGGCAATTTTATTTTCTACAATCTTCAGAGAAGCCTGCTTGATAATCTGCTGTTCTTCTTCATTAAACTGCCGGTCGACTACTATAGACTGCACACTGTCGTTAAGCATGAGGACTATCGCCTCACGAGTTGAAACACCCCTCACTGTCATCTTAACGTCGGGATATATACTCATGAATTGCTCTATTTCCTGTTGCATCAGAGGGAGGTACGGATCGGCAGCCAGCAGGAGGCGTTCGCCGGATGTAGGCGTCTCTTCCTTCTTCCTGCAGCCGTAAACGCATGTCAATACTGCAAGTATTATGCAGCACAGGTCCCGTTTCATTCTTCCTCTCCTTCACTTTTCTGGCGGATTTTAGTCCTGGTAAGAACAAATCGGTAGATCCCCATCAGTACCATAACAACACCGAACATTATCCGCATTTCAACCGGAATATACTGAAAGGCCAGACCGCTGAGAATAATAACACCGAATATAAATGTGACCGCAGAAACAGTATAACCCAGATATGAAGATATGTCGATATGTTTCAGTGCCATGAATTTCCTCTCTAAAACGTACAAAGCTGATAAGATTCAGCAACAGTGCACATATACGTGTTCTGTTTCCTAACCCTCATCAGCTTCGACGATTTTAAATGCTACTTGTTTCCAGTCAATCTAAATCTGAAAGGAATCGACACCCATACTGATACCGGTCCTTTCTGCATCACTGCAGGAGTAAAGACCCATTGTTGTGCGGCTGCAATTGCGGCCTCTTCGAAAATGGGGGCATCACTCTTTAAAAGGACCACTTTACGCACTTTTCCTTCCTTATCAACCCACACTTTTACGAATACGTTGCCTTCCAATCCGGCGCGTAAAGCAAGTTCCGGATATTTAGGTTCGACACGTCTGACAACAGTAGGTTCTTTCTCATATGGAACGAAATCAGGAGGCGGGCCGTCTTCTTCGATCTGAAGTTCCGCGCTTGTCGCACCGTCGCTCATCTCCGCTATTGCAGGCGCTGCCTGCTGACTCATTTCAGTCTGAGACATAAAAGATTGTTCTGGACTCACTTCTGCATCCGGAACCGGAATCGGAATACCGACACTGGGCCTAACCGACGCACCTCCCACGGCAACCGCTGTCGCCGCTTGATGGCTCAAAGACGGAGGCGGTCCGAGATCCGAATACTTTAAAATTCTAACGGTATGGACAGGTTCATCTTCTTCGGTCAGTTTACCAATAAGGTGATATGCTCCGATAGAAGAGAATGAAAAAACTGTTGCTACCAGCCATCCAATAAGAATGTATCTATTGGCGAATGCTTTTAATTCAACTGCGCCGTATTTTTTTGTTGCTTGTATTGTCTGTGCCATAATATCTCCTATCCCGCCACTTTTGATATCAGCTTCTTGTCCAAATCTTTCATCGGTGCGATACTAAAACGTGTGATATTGGCCAAATTCAGCTCGTCAATCACATCAACCATATCGCTGTATTTTGCTTCCCGATCGATTTGTACAAGTGTGATGAGTTTTGGTATATTATGATATCTTTCCGCCAGCAAAGGACGTAATTCTTTAAAAGAAATCTTCTTCAGTGCCGTGGGTTCGTTTCCCATATTCCAATAGATATCCATATTAGGCGTAACTCTTATAATAAGCAGAGTCGTTGCGGCTACCTCCACCTGGACATCACTGTCCGGCGGCAGGTTCAATTCCATTGTCTGCGGTTTACTGAAGACTGTTGTCAGCATGAAAAATGTAAGAAGCAGCAATACCACATCCACCATGGGAGTCATGTCGATACGAATCGCCAGGCGTTTCTTTTTCTTCTTCTTTCCTTTTTCGTGCGATTTTGATTCAGCTACATCTGCACCGGCCATATTTATGCTCCTCTTTCAAGATCTGTGACAAGATTAAATCGTGTAATCTGTGCTTTCACTAAAACGTCCATAACATCTTCCATAGGTCCGTACGGTGCATCTTTATCGCCTTTAACAACCGTGCGGAGTTTGGGATTATTGATACGTGCCTGCATTAGAGTGTTTCCGAGAGCGGATTTTTCAACTTCCACAGTACGTTTATATCTTGCATCTTTCCCGAACAGCTTTTCCATCAATCCCTGTGAATCAACACCAAGAAATGTTTTGCCTTCCTTTGTCACATATACCATCATAATATTGGATTCAGGCAGTTTAAACTCCGAGTGCGACGATGGAATTATCACCTCTACATCCTCAGGCGGTTTGAACTGCGTTGTCATCATAAAGAATGTCAGCAGCAAAAGCACGACATCCACCATGGGAGTCATGTCGATGCGGACACCTAGTCTTTTCTTTTTATGTTTCGGCATAGTTTCACCTTTCCCGGTTACCGTTTATGCGGTCTGCGCGATGCTAGTGATTGAATAATTGAATAACTTGCCTCATCAATCATATAAGTGAAGTTGTCGATCTTTGTCGTGAAGAAATTATATGCCACTATTCCGCCGATTCCTGAGAGCAAACCGCCGGCTGTATTAATAAGAGCTTCAGAAATACCAAGAGCAAGCTGAACTGCATCAGGTGCTCCGGCGCGCGCCATAGCCTGGAACGAACGGATCATACCAAGAACTGTTCCGAGCAGTCCAACCATTGTTCCGGTAGAGGCAATCGTGGACATCATAGAGAGATTGCGTTCCAACATTGGGACTTCCAGCATCGTAGCTTCTTCAATAGAGCGCTGGATGCTTTCCATTAATTCTTTCTGTCCTTTGATATCACCTTCCTCAACAACCGTCTTGTAACGCTCGAGTCCTGCATGAAGAACATTTGCGCACGATCCGCGCTGTTTATCGCATAACGAAAGCGCTGTGTCTATGTCGCCTGCATTAACAGCCTGCTGAACGTTCTTCAAGAATATGGTTAAATTGCCTCTTCCATTTGCTTTTTTTAATGTCAATATACGTTCGACTGTAACAGATATCAGCATCACAACGAGTGCTATGAGTGCAATAACGAGGTAACCACCTTCTTTAATAAATGGCGGCAGGAAAAATTCGAAAATTACATATCCGACCGCAAAAGCTGCAATAAAAACGATTGTATTAAACGTTGAAGTCTTCATGAAACTTGCTCCTGTTTATGTTTAATTGATTTAGTAGTTATATGATTTATTTTTTTAGACTGTCGATCGCTTTACTGCGATCTTCCTCTACATCAAAAACACTTGTGAGTTTTGTTATAATAAATACATTCTCGACGCCTTTAGCTACGTTGCATAGCTTTATCTGGCCGCCGATTTTTTGATACATCGAGTGTATATTAACCAGCGAGCCAAGACCCGAACTGTTTATGTAGGAAATACCTCCGAGATCCAAAACAAGCTTCTTATTGCCCTGCTCTATCAGATCTTTTGCCTTGGCTTTTAATTGATCCGTCTCTTCACCGCCGATAAGTGAAACACGTGGTTCCAAAACAGCAATGTCAAGATTATTAAGCGTGGTTACTTTAATAGACATACTGTTTCCTCTGCACCTTTCTTTTTATTCCTAATTTCCAGACTATCACTCATATATAGTACCACGAATCCGCATTGCGCAACGCTGAATTTTTAGCAAAATCCATATTTTATGATGGCAGTGATAGACATCATGGGGAAAATTTCCCTATAAAATAGAGAAATTTTAATGGATAGTAAAAACTTCAGCTATTTATCAATAAAATTCCGGGGAAAAATTCCCCGTATAATCCCGAAAAATTTTGAAAAAAATGAGGACTTTAAATCGGATTTCTTTTCTGCCTTATGTCTTCAAGCTTTAGCTTGTCTTTTTCCGTGAAAGGTGCAAAGCTGAATTTGTCGATTTCTGTGCAATTGAGTTCATCAAGAATATCAACCATACTTTGATATCGTGCGCGCCGGTCAATTTTAATTAACGCAACAATGTCCGGCTTTCGATTCTTTAAGTTTATTAGTTCGTTCCTTAACTTTTCAAACGGTAAATGAAAAATATCGCTACTGTTACCGTTTTGGGTGTAAATCTTGGAATTATGATCTATAAACAACGTAACAAGTTTGTTTTCTGATACGGGAATAGGATTCTTATCTTTTGGCAGAATAAGTTCCATCGCTTGAGGTTTGCTGAATACTGCTGTCAGCATAAAAAAGGTCATTAAAAGCATTGCCACATCCACCATGGGAGTCATATCGATTCTAAGTCCGGTATGCCTTTTTATTGCTGGATTTTTCAGATTGGATTTATTTTGAATTGTTTCCATAGCGGCCTCCATAATAGTATCAACGAATGCCCAATACAGTTAGATTCATGGAAAGCAAATACAGTACCGTATAAATCAATAAAAAACGAAGGAAAAGAAGCAGGATTAATTATTAATACGGGGAAAAAATATACGGCCGGACAGTGTATTTTTTATTCTGCGGCCGTAAATAATCATTATTAAAGGATTTGCATAAAGAGGAAAATTTCCCGATCAATCCGGATTAAAGACCGAATTTTTTTCGTTTATTCAAAAGAGTCTTACGGTCGACACCGAGAATACGGGCAGCCTCGTCATAATCTTTAGCAATTTGAAGGACCTTTTTAATTTGAATTTTCTCCGCTTCTTCCAGCGAGAGGGTCTGAGGTTCCGAAATATTTCGAATTTCGTCGGGTAAATGATTTGAGCTAATTATTCCGTTTACCGAGAGAAGCACTGCACGTTCAATTACATTTTCCAGCTCACGCACATTTCCGCTCCATCTATATGCTTTCAACGCTTTATCGGCATCCTGAGAAATTTCTACTTGTCTATCTTTGGAATATTTACTCAGAAAATGATGTATCAGGATAGGCACATCTTCCGGCCTTTCGCGCAGAGGCGGAAGTTTAATGCGGACACCGTTCAGACGGTAAAAGAGATCCTCCCGGAAATTGCCTTCCTTTAAAGCTTCATCAAGATTACGGTTTGTTGCAGAAATAACCCGGACGTCGACTTTGCGTGTAGTATTCTCACCGATTCGCTCGAAATCTTTAGTCTGCAGTACGCGCAGTAATTTGGATTGTATGGAAGAAGAAAGTTCACCAATCTCGTCTAAAAAAATTGTTCCGCCGTCTGCCATTTCAAAACGGCCCTGGCGGTCTTTTAATGCGCCCGTAAAAGCTCCCCGTACATGGCCGAAGAGTTCGCTTTCAAGAAGCTGCTCCGGTATGGCAGCACAATTCACTTTTATAAACGGCTTATCAGACCTGCCGCTTTTTTGATGAATATAATGTGCGACCAATTCTTTTCCAGTTCCGCTTTCGCCTTCAATAAGAACACTGATCGAACTTTCAGCAACACGCGATGCGAAATCGAGTAATTCGATCATAACCCGATTTCGCGTAATAATCTCTCCGCTTCCCTTCATCGAGGCAAGCTCCTCGCGAAGCTCAGCCATTTCATGCAAAAGCTGATGATGTTCTAAAACCTTTCGTGTGAACAGCTTCAGTTCCTCAAAATCAAAAGGTTTCTGAAGGTAATCATAAGCTCCTTTCTTTATTGCTGCGACTGCCGTATCTATGGAGCCGTGCGCTGTCATAATAACAACCGTAGTATCCGGAGAGTATTGTTTAATTTCCGATAAAATTTCGATTCCGTCCATCGGAGACATCTTGAGGTCGACAAAAGCTATATCAAATCTTTCCTTTTGCAGCAGCTGCAAAACTTCCTGCGGCCGCAGGCAGAGAACCGCTTCAATACCGATTGAATCCAGGCAGATACCGATTGTATTCAGAATGTTTTTCTCATCATCAACGACAAGAGCCTTAGGTCTTGCTTTCTTCATGCTGTTCATGCCTCGCTTTGATTTTCTAAGGGAAGGGAGAAGAAAAACGTGCTTCCCGTGCCGACCGTGCTCTCAAGCCAGATGCGGCCGCCATGAGCCTCTACAACTTCGCGCGCGATTGCCAGTCCCAAGCCGACACTGCCCGGTGTTGTATCGGTCGGACTTTTAACCTGAACGAATTTATCAAATACGGTTGACTGATGCTCAAGCGGAATTCCATGTCCGGTATCGGAGACAGTTACAAGTATCTTGTCTTTTTCTTCCTTGGCAGTCAGCTGAACACGTCCGCCGGAATCCGTAAACCGAAGCGCGTTGGTTAGAAGATTCGTTACCACCCAGATAAGCTGATGAGGATCGGCAAAAACGGCAGGCAGGCGTTCAGGCACATCGAATTCCAGGTGAATTTGTTTTTCTTCAAACGGCAGGCGCAGGGGGCGTATAGCCTCTGCAACAAGAGTCCGGAAATCGATAATTTCTTTTTTAATTTCGTACTTGCCTGATTCCAATTTTGAAAGATCCAGCAGATCCTTCACCAGTTTTCTGAGCCGTTCCGAGTCATCTTTAGCCGCAGCAAGCAGTTCTCTCTGCCGTTTGTTTATACTTCCGACTACTCCCTGCGTTAAAATATCTATTTCCATACTTAATGAAGTTAACGGTGTGCGAAGTTCATGAGAGACTGTCGCAATGAATTCCGATTTCATTCTATCCAGATCTTTAAACCGAGTGACGTCCTGCAAAAGTGTTACAATTCCCTGTATACCTCCCTGTTCATCTCTTATTAACGCCTGGCGGGGCCTGAAATAAAGCGTTACATTATTGCGGACAAAAGCAAAGAGCTGATCTCTGTTTTCATTCTCGTAACGTTCCACTCCGTTCAATTCCAGCATTTCAATCCAGCTCTCATTTCCAATCACTTCACGAAGCGGTTTCGACTGCCAATCCGCTGCGCGGACGTCGAATACAGCCGCGGCCGCTTGATTCATGAGCATCAATAATCCTTTTTGATCAGTTACAATCACGGGATCTGCAATGCTTTCGACTATTGTTTCGGATTTATTCTTTTCGGTAATCAGCTGATGAATATTCATCTGCTCGTATGCTCTTAGACGTTCCGTCATCTTGTTGAATTCACGCCCCAGTTCACCGATCTCATCATCTGTATTCACATCAATTTTTTGATTCAGCTGTCCCTGACTGATTTTACGGACAGATTGCGTCAGCTTTTCTGCCGGCTGTAGAATTGATTTTGTAAATCGGGCACTGATAAAAAAGCTCAGGATTACTGCTAAAACCGAAATAGTAATTACGGTAAGCGTCGCATCGCTTGCAATCTGGTTCAATCTTTCCTCAGTATGAGTCATTGCATCCTGATTGATTTCAAGGTATTCAAAGCACCGTTCTTTT